>CATWBR010000156.1 GCA_958349075.1 uncultured Clostridium sp. | reverse complement strand
AGTTATGGCAATTTCTTCCATATGAAAAAAGTGTCGTTTTATGTCTATTGTTTTTTATGTTAACTATTTTCTGACTTTTTGCCTTCTATTCGCCATGGTTTTTTATACTTTCCGTCAGATTAACGGGGCAAAATCGGCTTCGATATAGCCTGCGAGATCCTCCGGATTTACCGATACCTGAACGCCCCGCATTCCGGCGCTGACGGTGATCCGGTCATAAAGCTGGGCTGTTTCTTCTATATAAGTAGGGAACCGTTTTTTCATCCCAACAGGGGAACAGCCGCCACGGATATATCCGGTCAGAGGCAGTAAATCTTTCATGTGGATCATCTCCACTTTCTTGTCTCCCGCCGCCCTGGCCACCTTCTTTAAATCCAGTTCTTCATCGACCGGAATGCAACAGACCAGATACCCCTTCTTCTCTCCCGTCAGCACCAGTGTCTTATACATGCTGTCATGATCCACGCCCATTTTGTCGGCCGCATGGCTGCCCGATAAATCATTCTCATCCACCTCGTATTCACCCGGTTCATATTCGATTCCCGCCGCGTCCAATAGGCGCATTACGTTTGTTTTTGTCATAATTATGTCACTTCCTGCCTGTTCTCGTAATCTGTACCATTTATTTCCTTTTGTTGGATATATTAGCACAGCTTTGGAGGTTAGTAAAGGGGTGGCACACATCTGACGAAAAGCAATCTTCAAACACGCTCTAGAACTTTATCTTCAGAATCCGGCTCGGGCGTCCGGCATCGTTAATCATTCTTTTTCCGTCTTCTTCTATATACCCGCTCTGCTCCAGCTTCTCCACCATTCGGTACATCGACCGGAGCGAACAGCCATAGACAAGGGACAGCTCATTTACCGTAAATACGTTGCTCCTGTATTTCTCCACGATAGCGTTAAATTTAAGTACCGTATTAATACTCAGGGAGGTTTCCTCCGCAATCTTCTGCCACCGGCAGTCCGAAGGAATACTCTCTTTCTCCTCACTGCTTAAAATCGGTCCGTCCACCAGCACATTGTTATAGACGACGTATGCGCAGGATACCTCCTGAGTGAGCGCTTTCTCCAGGGCGGACCTTGCATTTTCCCCCGCTTCCCACATGAGATCCGACGTACCAACACCAATACTCAGCCTGCATCCCGCCGCTTTCCTGACCTCCCTCAGCAGATTGCCGAGGCGCGTCCGGTACGGAAGTCTCTCGAAAACGTTCCTGTCCACGACCAGTACATACTTTCCCCAGGCAATCTCCTCCACCGCCGCCTGAAGCTCCAGTGCAAAGGAAAGTATTTTTTCCGCTGCTTTCAGTTTATCGAGTTCCAGATAACAGCCGGTCCTGCCCTGCTGTGTTCCCTTTCCCGTCTCCATATAGATGAACAGTGTCTGTCCCGTCTCCTTCTCTTTTAAAAAGTACTCCAGCCTCAGCTTCTCATAAGCCAGGCGCACGTTTTCATAGGTGGAACCGATCATAATAGAGGGGATCCCCATTTTCTGAAGCCGTTCATGGACAGGACTGATGCAGGTAAGACAGACGCTTGTATTCCTGCTCTGGTATGTCTCCGAATGGAAAGAAACCATATGTTCGACCGTCTCGTCAAAGAGTGCGCTGTCCTGGAATGCATCCTTATAAAGATAAACCGAGCCGAGGCTGACACACCGTCCCGTCTCCTCAAATATTTCATGCAGCTCCTCCTCCCCATATCCGTCGATACTGATTCGGTTTATATCGTAACCTTCGGACACGGCCTGCAGCAGCGTATGGTAAAGCGTCAGGATATCCCTGGCAACATATCCCGTGATTTTCGTCGGTGAGACGTGGCCGGTAAAATACATATAGTCGTAATACCCGGCGATGATAATGATATCCGCGGTTTTCTGAAGCTGCCGGAACAAAGGCAGATGCTCCTTTGTCGGCAGGCTTTCCAGTTCCAGACGGCTTATCTCAAGGCCTCTGTCCATCTGCGCCAATGCTTTTTCCATATTATTGATTTTTGCTGGAGCTCCAACCAGTCCGACGATCATATCATTGCCCTCCTTTTTATTTACAGTATAACACAGCGGCTCTTTTTTGCCATATCCTCCTTATATCGGCCCAAGCCCGATTATCTGAGCCACGGTAACGGCGCCGAACCCGATCAGCGTCCAGGCAATCAGCATGGGAATCACCCATTTCAGCCACTTTTGATAGGGAACACCGGCTACAGCCAGGCAGGCCATAAGAGGACCGCAGGCGGGAGTCAGCAGATTTGTAACCCCGTCGCCGTAATGGAAGGCCAGAACGGCAACCTGACGGTTGATTCCGAGGACGTCGGCTAGAGGCGTCATAATCGGCATTGTCACAGCCGCCTGGGCGGAACCGGACGGGATTATCATATTGAGCAGCCACTGGAACACATACATTCCGTTGGCGGCCAGTACCTTCGGCATTCCCTGCAGACAGGACGCCGCATGGTAAATGATGGTATCCGTGATATTTCCACTGTCCAGGATGACCAGAATTCCTCCCGCCACTCCCACAATCAGAGCTCCCGGAATAATATTTTTCGCTCCGTCCAGAAATGTGTCTGCAATGGAAGATGCGGAAAATCCTCCGATAATTCCTGTCAGTATTCCGAAGCCCAGAAATAGTGCGGCCAGCTCCGTCATATACCAGCCATATCTGGCAACGCCGAATATCGTGAGGACAAAGGTTCCCATCAGCAGCAGCCCCAGAACCTTATGTTTCCCAGTGAATATTTTAATCTCCGATAAATCGATCTCCGTCCCCACGGAGGTGCTGATTCCGTACATCAGGCTCTTCTCCGGGTGATGTTTGATCTTCTTTGCATATCTCATCAGAAGGAAAATGGTCACGGCAATTGTTACGGCACACCAGATGCTCCGGTACCACAGGCCGGAATATAATGGAACATCCGCGATGCTCTGTGCAATTCCCACATTGAAGGGATTCATCATTCCGTTAATGTGCCCCGCCCGGATGCCGCAGTATGCAAGACCGGCCGCCAAAAGTTCATCATATCCCATATATTTGCAGAGCGCCAGCAGGATCGGCACGAAAATAATGACTTCCTCGGCCATCCCAATCGTGGCTGCCAGAAATGACAGAAGAATGACAATGGCCGGAAACAGGATCTTCTCCTGATTTGAAAATTTCTTCATTGTCGTTCCCACCAGGGCCTCCGTGAATCCCGTCCTGTTTAACATCTCAAAAGCTCCTGCAATGATGAATACAAAGAATATGATATATCCCGCTTTTTCAAGTCCCGAGGGGATTGCACTCAGAATTCCCATCAGGCCGACCGGAGTGTTGGCTGCCCTCATATAGCTTCCGGGATCCACGACCGATTTTCCGCTGCTCTCATTTAAGATATACTGGTAATTTCCCGCCGGAATGATGTAAGTACAGACTGCGGCAATTAAAATAATGATACATATCAATACATACGGGTTCAACAGATTGTTGAGCCTCTCTTCTCTTGTTTTTGCTCTTTTCTCCTCCATATCTCATATTCCTTTCATCCCTGCTCCCCGCTGTTTACAAATACCGGAGACACCCACGCCCTGTTTCCATCTTTTAAATACGCTTTTATATAATAGAGGTTCAGCCCGGCCCCCATGCCGGAATCTTTAAATGTCCCCGTAAAGCTGTAGACACCGTTCTTTGGTTTTTCCTGTATCCTCTCCAGGGAAAATGTCACTTTTCTTCCCACTTCACCAATATAATGTTCATATGGGGTGTCGGTTATCCTCTCCAGAGGAACCGTTACCGTTTTCTGCATGCTGGAAAAGATGATTTCACACTGATTTCCGGGAACGGGAATTACATCCATGATCACTCCGTCCTCATCTCCCGATGTCTTTGACTTAAAGTGGAGAGCCTGGTTTCCAATTGACTGGATTCCCTCTCTGCAATTGTCGATTGCGAAGTTTTCCGCCCCTGCGATTCTCCCGTTCCGCACCAGAATACTGCCGTCCCAACGGACCGATTTGTTACGGTAATAAGTTTTTACTCCGGTCCATGCGATTTTAATTTTCTTTTTTGCGGTATTTTCCGCCCTATCGTCCAGTTTAACAGAGTCCGGTGTAAATGTGTGTATTCTGTCCAGATTTCTATACAGTTCCACACGATCCACAGGGGCATTGGCGCTGATTCCAAACTTGGCCGTCACCTCGTTTCCGGCTGTTATCTCGCTCCCCATCATCGCTCCGTTCACGCTAAATTCCGCGATAATCCGGGATGAGGTTGTCCCGTAACATCTCCTTTCTTTAAGCGCCTCCCAAATCCCCTCCCGGGTCAGCTCCTTTGCATATACTGCCGTGAGTCCCGATTTTACATCAAAGGTCGCGCCGAAGCTGCCCGAATCCGTTCCGACAGGATAGGATAGCCCCAGCCTGGACGTATGATCGTCGCTGCTGGCAATAAAGCCCACCTTCATCTTTCTTGACACCGCCTCCTCCAGGAACCAGTCAAAAATACCGTGATGGGAATGTACCTCTATTACAGGTGTCAGTTCCGGGTTATAGAACGAAAAATCGGCATGACGGCCTCCCACATGAGGAATAGCCATAACATCGGTCTTTCCCCTGAAACGCTCCCACAATTCGCTGATGGGATAACAGTCCTCCCCATCGTCTTCCCTCCCCCGGCCCTCGTATCTTCCCGGTTCCTTGTAAAGCCATCGGCTGCTGTGAAACAGTTTCTCCCCATCATTCAGGTAATAAATATTGTGATCTCCCCCAGCGCAGGTATTTCCCGACCATTCGTACCCAGGAAATACGACAAAACGGCCGTTGCAATGATTCTTTCTGATTGCCTGTCCTACATGCTCCCAGTTTTCATCCGACACTTCAAAGTCATTCCCCTGCCATCCGGTAAAATCGAGGGCTCCCACCTCCCTTGCAAATTCCATGGAATCCTCCATGCTGCCCAGACCGCCGGCTTCGCAGTTCTGGCCGTGCATATCTCCCCAGAAAAGACGGTACTCCATATCATTTTCCGCCTTGATCACATTGCCTGCCGACTGAAGATCGTAATTCGGGATACGGACATGCGCTAGAAAACTTCCCTCCTTTTCGATACTGCATTTGACCAGTTTTACGCCCCTGTCTTCTTTCTCCATACAGAACCGGCGGCTTTCGCACCGGAATCCGTGTGGAGTCTCCAGCTCTACCTCCCCCGCAAAATCCTCACAGCGGTTGCCATGTTCATCCAGAATCCGTATTCTCATTTCAAACGGCTCATTTACCCTGACTTTGCTGGGCGCTACCAGGCTGACTTCCCCACAGACGCCGCTTTTCACATGCAGGAGGCAGGCCGGATGAATTTCCTCATAACGGTTGCTGCCAAAGGGATCCACCATGGCAATAATCTTGTGGTTCCTCTCCGCCATTGTCTGTGTTATGATTCCCGGTGAACCTGCCGACGTGTCGCCCAGAAGAAGTTCCACCCTATCTCCTTCCTTTAAGCATCCGTCACTGACATGTACGGTCACCGCGTTCTCATAGGGTCTGATTCCATCCGAAACGGGCAGGATTTTTACGGATGCCTCCCCGCTTGCCGACACGGTACTGTAACCCGATTTCCGCTCATTTACGGTCTGCACCGCCTCCCAATCGGTCACCCCCTGTCTTGCAAACCTGATATTTCCGCCATCGTCAATTCCGTATTTTCCCACCGTATATACCGCACGTATCGTATTCGGCATCCCGGCCACCAGTTCGCCCTGCAGCACTTCACAAAACAGGCTGCCCAGATATTCCTGATTCAGTCTCATTGCTCACCCTCCAATGTTTTTTCTTTATCTGTAACAGTTCAGACAGCATGAACTGTTACGGCATTCGGTTAAGACAATCGCTGCGCGATGAGCCGAATGCTTGCTGCCACTACCTTTTTGTACGGTCAGCGCAGTAACTGCGCAGACCTATCTGAGCCGTTACCTTTATCTTCACTATACCAAAGACAATATGACAAAAAAAGGCGAAAAAGCTGTCATTAAATCGGGCATCGTGCAATGACAGGCAGGCTCCCACAAAAAAAGAGAAAACATTTCTGTTTTCCCCTGTGATAATTCCTATTCTCCTGTACTTCTGAGCCAAGACTCTGAGCCGTTGCGTTTGCTCTTATTCCTCTGATTCTATATTTCTGATTCTATGCCCCTGACTCTATGCCTCTGACTCTATGCCTCTGACTCTATGCCTCTGATTCTTTTCCTGATTCCGTATCTCTGCTCCTATCTTTCTGCCTTTATAAAAGTTTAATCTTCCTCGGCTCAAACGGTATCATTTCAGCGCTCACATACCATTCCACCTGCTGTTGCTCCTCGAAATGCATGGCGGAGCAGGCTATTTTCACATTGGAATCCGTCAATACGGTCACACCGCGGGCACCCCCGATTATATTCACGGCAGCCGAACCGTCCGATTCGGCCGTCTCTTTCCTGATGGGCATATCTGAGCGGGCACAGTCACGGACCGTAACAGCGCCTGCCGGTGAGTCCGGAGTCACTTCCCTGTATTCCAGCCTGCAGTAATTTTCCGGGTAAATAAAGCAGTCCTGTTCTTGATCCTGCTCCCATCCCGTCTGTTCATTGTCCATGCGGGCACGGGTGCAGGACAAGATATGAAGACGCCGGTTATCGCTTGTGACCGGATGGGTAAATTCCACGTCAAACGGAACGCAGCCCACGGCCGACGTAAAGCGGCAGCCGCAGGGAACCGTATCTGCATAGGCCGTTACGGTCATGTAAAGCGTTTTTATCTCTTCCGCGCCTTCGGGCCAGCAGAAACGCGCCCGGTAAAACGACCATGCCGAATCCCTGTCCAGTTCATACGTTTCAAGCATTTCCCCGGCATCCTCATCTTCCCTCCCATCATTCGTCCCGTACCACGTGGTTTTGCTCCAGCCCTCTCCCCTTATCTTCTTTCCGTTGACATGAAGATCGAATCGGCAATGCCCACTGAAGGGATCGGCTGCCCTTCTTTCATCCTGCTGTTCCATCGTCAGCCCAACACGCCCTGTACGCGGCCATTTTTCAAAAAATTCCATTACTTCTTTCACCGGAATCCGCTTGCAGATGTCAACGGAAATCCCCTCCTCAAAGCAGTAGACTGCCGGCACCAGCCATTCATGTCCATTGCAGCGGAACACACTTTTTATGTCCAGGAGTTTACCCTCCTGCATGTTTTTATCCCCTTCCCCAAAATCACCCGTAAAATATACTTTCATTTTCTGTTCCCTTCTTCTGTCCGTCGTTCTGAAGTTCTAAGCACATGATGTTCCGCTCAGATCAGTTGGTACTCCTCCGGTTCATAACGTACCGTCTTCAGGCTGATATACCAGTCTGTCCGCTCCCTCTTTGCAAAGTGCATGGAGGAACGGACTCTTTCACGGCCGCGCTCTGTGGTCTCCTCTCCTTTGTCCGCCCCGAAGATGATTCCGATGGCTGACGGGCCGTCTAACGCTTCTTCCTTTTCCTGTTGTGCCGGATCATCTTCGGATATGTCTTTCACAATAATTTTCTCTTTGAGCATTTTATCTCCCTCTATCTCATACTCGAGCACACAGTAATTCCCCGGAAATGTGACTTTGCCAATCTCCGGCATCTCATGTTCCAGGGATTCTCCGGGCAGGGCCGCCCCTGCACAGGAAAGCACACAAAGACGATATTCTTCCCCTGTAACGGGATGGTAAAACGGAATCTTAAACGGCCCACAGCCTGCGGCTGCCGTAAAATGACAACCGCAGGGGATTTCCTCATGTTCCGGTTGAAACACAAGGGACAGGGATTTGAGTTCTTCCCGCCCTTCACCGCTCCAGCGGTAATATGCACGGTGGATATACCAGGCGAAATTTCTATCCAGGGCATATGCCCCCATCACCTCGCTTATCACATCGCTGGCCGCCTCCTCTGTAAATCCCTGCCAGCCGCCGCCACAGCTCCTGTCACTGTCCACCATCCTGCCGTTCACCCTGAGTCCAAAAGAAACTTCGAAGTTCCACGGGCTCTCAGACTCTATTAAATCACGCTGCTCCGCGTTAAGCTCATCTTCATCCGCTCCGGCCCACTTCCTGTAAAATTCTTTCACATTCTCCACCGGAATTTTACGGCAGATATCAAGAACCAGTCCCTGATCACAGCAATAAACTGCGGGAACCAGCCATTCATATCCGCCGTATTCAAACATTCTGCCCAAAGCCACCTGTACACCGGCCTCCTCCCGGCTCCCATGTCCCCGAAAGTTTCCAGAATAATATACGTTCATAAATGCTGCTCCTTTTTCTAAAATCTATACGGGTATCCCGGAAGCAACCGATACGCTTCCAGGATACCCGCTTTGTCGAAATTTTCGTCCCCGCCGAAAATGAAGCTCAGAAACGGTTATACCCCTGAAAATCAAGCAGTTTCACCCACATTCCCGATCCTCTGCAGCAGGCTCAGGGCCCATTCGTAATCTTTCTTATGCACATAGAATGTATAAGAGCACTCCTCCCTTGCCAGCAGACTCGTCGCCAAAGGATTCATACCGAGGCATCCAAGCGGACCGCCGCGGCTGCACACTTTAAACGTGTAGTTAATCCCTGCGGCGGCAAGCGTATCCCTGACCTCGGCCTGCTTCTTCATATTCTGTGTTACATATACCTCCCTTCTGTTAAAAACTGAAAGCATTTACCTCCCTCCTCCCGTTCTTTTTCTATAAACAAAATACACTGCGGTAATAATAACCATTAATACGGTTACAACATAAACAGAGGTGGCGTCCCCCGTCTTGAACGCTACATAAATAGCCGTCGGGCCATCCGCCCCTCCTATAATCGAGACCGCACCCTGGGCCTGTTTTTCAATATACAGGCTTGCAAGGCTTAAAAGTACCCCTGCCGCCGTCAAAACAGAAAGAATCAGTCCGATTACTCTTCCTTTCCCTTTCATCAATCAATTCCCCTTTCTATTGCCTGTTAAATCCCAGATACCTGGTTCCCTGAAATGTTAAATGTCCCACATCCCCTTCCGCAAGCATCCCATAATCGCCGCCGCTGAGCCGCAGCTCCATCCTGTCGCCGCTTTCGACCTCAAACGTCACATAGTAGCTGGTGGAGGATGTGGAATGCATGCCATGAGCGCCCGTCGCATCCCCGGCATTATGTTGCGTGTGATGGCTGACATTCGTACGCTTGGAAACGATTCTGGCCTCCACCGTCAGCCTGGGAGACTGGTTATTGCGGTTCCATTCACCGATCCCTCTGATAAACATCATAACAAACATCCCTATAATTATAAAGAATACCAGGAAAAACAGGATGTCAAAGCCGCCTCCGAAAAAAAACGAATCAAAAAACATCTTATCTCCTCCTTTA
>CATWBR010000155.1 GCA_958349075.1 uncultured Clostridium sp. | reverse complement strand
TCTGTAAGACGGCGGACGGGGGAGTGGGAGGTTGTATATGAGTCTTCAGTCCCGGTTTATCGGTTGTGGTGAGGGGGAATCCAGGAGAAAAAATTCCTGCGGGGACTCGCTTCCGCTTGTGGAGCGCACAGCGGATGCTAAGACGTCAAAGAACGCCGTCTAAGCACCGGCGGGCTCCAAGGTCCCCTTCGGAAAGTTTTCTCCTTCCTTCCCCGGGCAGGTTGTCGACGGGACTGAAGACTCAGCAAAGGGTGTTTGCCCCGTCCACCGGCTTCAGGGGCTGATTGCCTCTTCCGTCAAGTGGGAAAGGAAGAGAAAAACTCGGCCTGCGGTGGCCGAGTTTTTCGGAATGGCGATAACCTGCGCGTCTTCAGTCCCGGGCGATCACCTTCCCGTGGGGAAGAAGGGAGAAAAAGATTCCGCAGGGAACCTGGGAGTCCATCAGCACTTAGGCGGCGTTTCTCAGACGCCTTAGTACTGTTATGTACTCCAAAGAGCGCCAGAGCGTGTTTGAAAATTGCTTTTCGTCAGATGTGCGTCATACTTCGTGGGAGATTTGTCCCCGATGAAGGAGGCGTAGTGGGCTACGCTGACTGAATTGGGGGCAAATATGCCGCGAAGTGGGGCGTGCAGATGGCGGAAATGAATTTTCAAACACACTCTAGCGTTTCCCGTAGGAACTTTTTCTGCCCGGATTCCCCACCCGCGATAACCTCCAACCGGGACTGAAGACTCATAGCCCTCTTTCCATTCCGAGCCCCAACCGTCCCGGCGGCGTTCTCCTTCCCCTAAACGTACCCCTCCGCCGCTTTACGGAAGCTCCCAATCCCATCCTCCAGCTCTTTCCGGATCTGCTTCAGATCGGCGTGTACCAGCCGCTTTCCTCTTACCAGCACCTTTCCGCCGACCATCACCATTTCCACATTCGATGCGTTGGCTGAGTAGACAAGTGCGGAGTACGGGTCGTAGCACGGGAACATGTTGACCGACTCTGTTTCTACCAGGATCATATCCGCTTTTTTCCCCGGTTCCAGGGAGCCCAAAGCGGTTTCCATATGAAGAACCCTGGCGCCATTAGTGGTGGCGAGCTTTACGATCTCCTTTGCAGGGAAAAGACTTCTGTCCCTGTTTTCCGTTTTATGGAAGGAGGCAAACAGGCGCATCTGTGTGAAGAGGTCCAATGTGTTACCGGAGGATGCTCCGTCCGTGCCGAGGCCCACCGGGATTCCGGCGGCTAAAAGGTCCTTTACCGGGGCTACGCCCTTGCCCGCTTTGGTGTTGGAGCCGATACAGTGGCTGACCGTGGTCCCGCTCTCCGAGAGCAGGGCAATGTCGCGTTCTGTCAAATGGATGCAGTGAGCCGCCAGGAGGTGGTCGCCGAGTATGCCGAGGGTGTTCAGAAACTCGACCGGCGTCTGGCCGTACTCGTCTTTGAAATATTTTAATTCGTAGTCCATCTCACTGGCATGGAGCGTGCACAAAGTGTCGTATTTCAGAGCCGTTTCATATGCTTTCTTCAGCATCCCGGGGCTGTTGGTATTGGTTGCGTGGGGGGCGATGATTGGAGTTACCAGTTCATGGCCTTTCCACTCCTCTATGAATTTTTCAGCCAGCGCCAGGCCGCCGTAAGGTTCCTCACTGTCGCATGTTTTCTGGCCGATTACGGTCTCTCCGAGGACTCCGCGGATGCCGAGTTCCTCACAGGCCTTTGCCACCTCTCCTTCAAAATAGTACATATCGGTGAAGGTGGTCACGCCCGCCAGGAGCATCTCGCAGATTCCGTATCTGGCGGAGAGGGCTGCGAGCTCTTTTGTCATGGCCTCATTCTCCAGAGGAAACAGGAAACGGCGCAGCCGGTCGGGGCAGTCGTCCCCCAGGCTGCGGAACGGCATCATCGGGACATGGCAGTGGGTATTAATAAAGCCGGGGAGGAGGATTCCTCCGCCGGCATCGATTGTCTCATCCGCCTCGGGAAGAATGTCTTTCTCCTCTCCCAGCTCCTCAATTCTGCCGTCCCCAGTAAGGATATAGCCGGGAGTATAAAGGTGCATTTCCTCATCCATCGTGAGGACTGTTGCATTTTTAATTAAAATTCTCATTTCATGTACCTCTCCTCCGTCACCCTGTCTCTATTCCTCAGGGGATGTGAAGTTCTTTCTCTGATATGGGATAAAGTCGTTGGTCTTGCGGTTTATATATTCCGTTTTCGTCTTGGAATAGACAAATTTCTGGCTGGAATACAGGCTGTAGTATCCGGACAGGGTAAAACTCACCGCGATTACCACGACAAAATACGGCATTGCCGAATATCCGAACAGTTCAAACCCCAAAAGCAGCGTCGTGATCGGACAGTTTGTCACTCCTACGAAGAGCGCCAGCATTCCGCTGGCCGCCATCAGTCCGTGAGGCTGGCCTGTCAGCATAGCAAAGGTGCATCCGAATGTCGCGCCGATCGTCAGGGTTGGGACTATCTCTCCTCCCTTAAAGCCGGCTTCCAGTGTAACGGCGGTAAACAGGATTTTCCATAAGAAGGCGGTGTAATCCACTTCGCCCTCAAAACATTTTTCAATCAACTGGATACCGCTTCCGTTGTAGTCGATACTTCTGGTCACCAGGGTCAGCGCTATCACGAGAAGGCCTCCCACGGCAATTCTTTTCACAGGCGACGGAAAATGTTTGACATACAGATGCCCCGCACCGTGAAGCACGATACAGAACAGCTCGGCCACAAGGGCGCAGAGAATTCCGAGAATTACAATCATCACACCCATTTTAAGGCCGAATTCCGGAACCGTCCCGATTGGAAATGCTTCCGGATGGAGGCCCAGATGCTTTGCCACAGCCGCCCCCAGGAAGGAAGAAAAAATACAGGGGACTAATGCGGCGTAATACATGACGCCGATGCTGATAACTTCCATTGAAAATACGGCGGCAGCCACCGGTGTTCCGAACAGGGCGGCAAACGCCCCGCTCATACCGCACATGACGGCAATCTTTATATCTTTTTCATCCAGGCGGAGGGCTTTTCCTATCTGGTTCCCTATGCTTCCGCCCATCTGGAGGGCAGCTCCCTCCCTGCCGGAGGAACCGCCCGCAATGTGTGTCAGAAGAGTTCCGATGAAAACGGCGGGGGCCGTCCCAAACGTAATCTCGGTTCCTGAATAAATAGACTCTATTACCATGTTGGTTCCACGGTTTTTGTCTTCTTTAAGCAGATGATATACGCCGGTAATCAGAAGGCCGCAGAACGGAAGGAACAGAATCGTCCATGGGTGGCTTCTGAAACTGGCAGACACCCACAGAACGGCATGGCCGAAGGCCGTCCCTACCAGTCCCGTTACCAGTCCGATTATGACGGATATCGCACTCCACTTGACAAAGTAATGAAGATTTTTGCCAAGGGGTGTATTTTTATCAAATTGATACATACCATTTCCCTTTTCAGCGTTATGCTTCGTAAATTCCTTTTGATTTAACGAGTTTCGGGCGGTATCCGGCCGCTTTCAGCGCATCTACGATCCTTTCCTTGTGCTCTGTGCCAAATGCTTCCACGGTGATGCGCAGTTCCACTGCCGCATTACGGTTTATGCTGACAAACTGGTTGTGCTCCAGTTTGATAACATTACCCTGTTCCGCAGCCATGAGGGTGGAAACTTTTGCAAGTTCTCCCGGTTTGTCGGGAAGGAGTACTGAAACAGTGAAAATACGATCCCTCTGGATCAGGCCATGCTGTACAATGGAGGCCATTGTTATAACATCCATGTTTCCTCCGCTCAGGATGGAAACAATCTTTTTCTTATTCACATTCAGGTGTTTTAAAGCCGCCACTGTCAGGAGGCCTGAATTTTCCACGATCATCTTGTGGTTCTCCACCATGTCCAGGAAGGCAACGATCAGCTCGGAATCCTCGATTGTGATAATCTTATCCACATTCTCCTGTATGTACGGAAGCAGAAGATCGCCCGGAGTCTGTACCGCCGTGCCGTCCGCAATGGTACTCACGGAGGGAAGGGACACGATCTTGCCCGCTTTCAGGGATTCCTGCATGCAGTTTGCGCCGGCAGGCTCCACTCCGACGATTTTGATTTTCGGGTTTAAGAGTTTTGCCAGTGTAGCCACGCCGGTACAGA
Organism: uncultured Clostridium sp.; assembly: GCA_958349075.1. Classification (GTDB taxonomy): domain Bacteria; phylum Bacillota; class Clostridia; order Lachnospirales; family Lachnospiraceae; genus Otoolea. Next base: position 5,261 of record CATWBR010000155.1, on the reverse strand, counting down.
GACCGCCGCCGCCGATTGGCACCAGGATATAATCAACCGTTGGAAGCTCTTTGATGATTTCCATGGCAATGGTTCCCTGCCCGGTCGCCACGTCCAGATCATTGAACGGATGGATGAATGTATAGCCGTGCTCGGCAGCCAGTTCATTGGCGTGGGCCAGAGCCTCATCGAACACGTCTCCGCACAGAACCACTTCGGCCCCGTAGCTCCTCGTTCTGTTCACCTTCATAAGGGGCGTCGTGGTAGGCATTACGATTACCGCCTTGATTCCCGCCAGTTTAGCCGCATAGGCAACACCCTGGGCATGGTTGCCGGCGGAGGCCGTGATCAGACCCTTGCTCTTTTCCTCCTCTGTCAGCGTGCTGATCTTATAGTATGCGCCGCGGACCTTGTAAGCTCCCGTATACTGCATATTTTCAGGTTTAAAGTAAACCTTGTTTCCCGTCATGTTGGAAAAGTGCTCACTGTATACAAGCTTTGTCTCAGAGATAACTTTTGTGACGGCTTCCGTTGCTTCTTCAAATTTCTCCAGTGTCAGTTTCTCGTCCATTTCACTTTCTCCTCTTACTTCCTCTTCTAATTCCCCGTTCATTCTGCTCTCTCCTCCGGCCGTTTAAATAACGCGTTTACAAAGTCATTGGCATCAAATTTCTGAAGATCATCTATTTTCTCTCCGATTCCCACATATTTGACCGGTATTCCCAGTTCCGACTGGATTGCCACGGCGATTCCGCCCTTGGCCGTCCCGTCGAGCTTGGTCAGGATAATTCCGGTGATGTCGGCCACCTCCATGAACTGTTTGGCCTGGGAGAGCGCATTCTGGCCGGTGGTTCCGTCCAGCACGACAAGCGTCTCTCTGTATGCATCGGGATACTCCTTGTCAATAATCCGGTTGATCTTTTTAAGCTCTTCCATCAGGTTCTTTTTATTATGGAGCCTGCCCGCCGTATCGCAGATCAGGACGTCCGCATTTCTTGACTTGGCCGCCGCAATCGCATCGAAAATAACGGCCGCCGGGTCGGATCCCTCCTGCTGGGCGATCAGTTCCACACCCGCCCGGTTAGACCATTCCGTCAGCTGCTCAATCGCCGCCGCGCGGAAGGTATCGGCCGCAGCCAGGATTACCTTTCTGCCCTGATCCTTTAACTGTCCGGCAAGCTTTCCAACCGATGTGGTCTTCCCTACGCCGTTTACGCCAATCACGAGGACAACGGACTTTCTGTTCTCAAATTCATATGCATTCTCTCCCAGATCCATCTGGCTCTTAATGCTGTTGATCAGAAGTTCCTTGCACTCCGACGGCTCTTTGATATGGTTCTCCTTCACCTTCCGGCGCAGCTCTTCCACTATCGCCATCGTTGTCTGGATTCCCAAATCCCCCATAATCAGGGTCTCTTCTATCTCCTCGTAAAAATCATCGTCAATTGCGGAAAAACCGCTGAAAATCGAATCAATTCCCGATACAATGGAATTCCTGGTCTTTGTGAGACCTTCCACCAGACGGCCAAAAAAGCCTTTTTTCCCTTCACTCATCTCCTGTTTCCTCCTCTATCTGCTCTTCCGGTTATGATTGGTCCTGGTCGGTTATCATGTTGCTGTGCTGCCGCTGTCCGCGCTTTAAGCGCCGGAACAGGCAGCGTGCTGTCATTTGTCTTTTATTTCATTTACTACTGTTCCAGCTTATCTTCGATCAGGCTGACGGAAACCAGGGTAGACACTCCCTTTTCCTGCATCGTGATGCCGTAGAGGCGGTCCGAGGCAATCATGGTTCCCCTTCGGTGGGTGATGACGATAAACTGCGTGTATTTTGTAAGCTTGTGCAGATATCCTGCAAAGCGGTCTACGTTGGAATCATCGAGCGCCGCCTCGATCTCGTCCAGGAGACAGAAGGGCGACGGTTTCAGGTTCTGGATAGCGAACAGCAGGGCGATCGCGGTGAGCGCCTTCTCTCCGCCGGAAAGCTGCATCATATTCTGCAGTTTCTTGCCCGGGGGCTGTGAGATAATCTGTATTCCGGCTTCCAGGATGTCCTCATCCTCCTGAAGTTCCAGGGCGCCGTGGCCGCCTCCAAAGAGTTCTTTAAAGACCTTGTCGAACTCCTGTCTGATTTCCCGGAATTTTTCTTCAAACTGCCTGCGCATGCCCATGTCCAGCTCGTCGATAATCTTCAGAAGCGTCTCCTCCGCCGTGATCAGGTCGTCGTGCTGCGTTTTCATGAATTCATACCGCTCCGACACCTCTTTATAGTCCTCAATAGCATTGACATTGACGTTTCCAAGCGCTTTGATCTGCGTCTTCAGTTTTTCGATCTGCTTTTTCATCTCGGATACCGGACCCAGCTCTATGTCCCTCAGCTTTTCGGCCGTGGACCATGTGAGTTCGTACTCATTCCACATGTAATTCGTCTGGCTGTCCATCCGCTCCGTCAGTTTTTCCTTCTGGCTCTGGAGCCGGAATAAATCCCGGTCGAGATGGTTCATCCGTTCGGACAGCTCTTCCTTCTTGTCAAAGAATGTCTTCTGCCTTCCCGTCTTTTCCTCTTTTTCCCGTATCTTTTCGGCCATGGACTGTTCCAGTTCATGAGAGGTTCCAAGAGTTTCCTCTATCTGCAATTTCAGCGTCTCAATCTCCGCCTGTTTCGCTTCGATGGTCTGGCTGCTGTCACTGCCGCCACGCGCCAGTTCTTCTTTTTCAAGCTTCAGTCTGGAAATTTCATCACAGACGCGCTTTATGTTCTCCAGTATGAAACTGTCCTGCTGTTTCACCTGGGCCGCTTTTAATTGTACGGCGGAAAGTTCCGATGCATTCTTCTCTCTCTCCGCTTTCAGGATTTCCAGCTTGCCGGTATGTTCTTCCACTTCCTGGTTTTTAAGCTCTCCGAGTGCCATAAGACGTCCGGCTTCCTCTAAAAGCTGCGCCCGGTTCTCCTTAAGTTCTTTTAACTGCTCTTCCAGCTCCCTGTTTTCGGCTACCAGATCCGCGGAGGATTCCACAATCTCGCGCTTTTTCCCTTCCATTCTGGAGAGGTTCATCTGCGCCGTGTTCTCCTCGATATATGCGGCCTGTTTCTCTGCCTTTACCTTCTCCAGGGATTCCTTCGTCTCAGCCAGGACTCCCTCATTTAAAACCAGATCCTTTTGTATCTCGTCCACCATGACCAGGGCTTTTCTGCACTTTTCTTCCAGCTCTTCTATCTCTCTTCTGCGTCCCAGAAGATTGCTGCTGTTCTTAAAAGCGCCTCCCGTCATCGAACCTCCGGCGTTTAAGAGTTCCCCCTCCAGCGTGACGATTCTCAGGGAGTATCTGTATTTTTTTGCCAGTGCAATGGCATTGTCAATATGGTCGACTACAACGACGCGGCCCAGCAGGTAACCTGCCAGTCCCTCGTATTGTTTGTCTACCGTCACCAGTTCATTGGCAAGCCCCAATACGCCCTTTTCCTTAAGGGCTCCTTCCTGGTTAAAGGTTCCTCTGTTCGAGACGCTGGTGAGCGGAAGGAAAGTGGCTCTGCCGTATTTATTCTTTTTCAGATATTCAATGAGCTGCTTGGCCGTCTGTTCCGAGTCCGTGACAATGTTCTGGATACTGCCGCCGAGGGCTGTCTCAATCGCTATCTCGTACTCTTTTGTCGTGGAAATAAGATCGGCCACGACGCCATGGATTCCATAGATGCGGTCCCTGACCTCCATGACGCGGCGTATGCTGTTGCCGTAGCCGTCATACCGTTCTGCCAGGTTCTTAAGCGATTCCATCTTCGTATAGCTCGTATGGTATTCCTGCTGGGTGGAATTTAAGTTTCTGCCGAGGCGTTTCACTTCCTCGTCGGCTGCCGCCGCCTCCGCCGTCAGAGCATTCTCTCTTGCGTTAAGCTCCGCAAGCTTTGCTTCTATCTCCCTGAGCTTTGCTTCTTCCTCTTTCAGCGCCTCGTCCTGTACGGACTCATCGCTCTTAAACTTCAGAAGTTTCTGGGTGACCTCCGCCCTGCGGACATCCACCTGTTCCAGCATCGTCTCATAGCGCTGCTGTCTGGCTGCCAGCCCGGCCTTTTCATTCAGGGCGCGGATGATCTCCGCTTTTGCCTCCTCTATCATCGTTTCAAAGGACTGCAGCTCCCCGTCTTTTTCGGCCAGCGCCCGTTCCGCCGCCAAAAGCCCGTCCGCCACTTCCCGGATTCTTAATGACAGCTCCGCCCGCTCTGTTTCGTATTCTTCTTTTCCTTTATCCCTCTGGGCAATCTCGCTGTCGATCGCACTTACGCGGTTTTTAATATGTTCCTCGTTCATCCGCTCCGTGTTGATCTGCTCCCCCAGAACCCGGATCCGGCCCTCTAGGCTTTCTCTCGTCAGCCCGGCCCGGTTTAAGGCGTCACGGCTTTCCGAAATCAGTTCTTCCAGCCCTTCCACCGTCCGGCTGAGTTCGTCGTACTCGGCCTTCAGCCTGGCCGACTCGCTCCTTACCGTCTCCAAATCTCCGGTTACAACGTTTTCCCTGTCTTCTGTCTCTTTAAGCTGTCCCTTTAAAACTTCCGTCTCGCTCAGAAAGAGGTTGGCATCGTAGTTTTTTAAGCTGTCCTTTAAACGCAGGTACTCCCTGGCGGCTTCCGACTGCTTCGCGAGAGGGCCGACCTGTTTTTCCAGCTCAGACAGAATATCCGAGACGCGGACCAGGTTCTGTTTCTCATCCTCCAGCTTTTTCTGGGCAATCAGCTTTCTTCGCTTAAATTTGACAATCCCGGCGGCCTCGTCAAAGAGTTCGCGCCGTTCCTCCGGCTTTCCGCTCAGAATCTTATCGATCTGGCCCTGTCCGATAATGGAATAGCCCTCTTTGCCGATTCCTGTATCATAAAATAGCTCGTTGATGTCCTTCAAACGGCAGGAACTGCCGTTAATCTTGTATTCACTCTCTCCGGAACGGTAAAGACGCCTTGAAATCGTGACCTCGTCAAAGCTGATTGGAAGCTTGTGATCGGAATTGTCCAGCGTGATTGCCACATAGGCAAAACCCTGGGGTTTTCGCATCTGTGTCCCGGAAAAAATGACGTCCTGCATCGAGCCGCCCCTGAGCTGCTTGATACGCTGTTCTCCGAGAACCCAGCGGACCGCGTCGGCGACATTGCTCTTACCGCTGCCGTTTGGCCCTACGATACCCGTGATGCCGTTATGAAATTCAAAAAGGATTTTATTTGCAAATGACTTAAATCCCTGGATCTCAATGCTTTTTAAATACATATTCCACCTATGATTTCTTAATTTTTAGTATAC
>CATWBR010000154.1 GCA_958349075.1 uncultured Clostridium sp. | reverse complement strand
TTACTTGTAACAGGGAAAGCTGAAAGAGGAAGGCACAGAAGAACGGGGAAAAACATTGGAAGATAAAAATATAAAAATTGTTCTACAATATGACGGCACACGCTACGACGGCTGGCAGAAACAGGGAAATACCGCGCAGACGGTCCAGGGAAAGCTTGAGGCTGTCCTGGAACGGCTGGCAGGCTGTCCGGTGGAAGTCCATGGCTCGGGACGCACGGATGCGGGCGTCCATGCGCTGAATCAGGTAGCGAATTTCCATCTGCCCATGTCCTGTTTCAGAGGGAAGGAAAGCTCTTCCTGTATGGTGTCCGTAAAAAACTATCTGAATGAATATCTGCCGGAGGATATCAGGATCCTGGATGCAAAAGAGGTCCAGCCCCGGTTTCACAGCCGTCTGAATGCTGTTTCAAAGACTTACATTTACCGGATCGAGACGGCGGAGAAAAAGGACGTATTTGAACGCAAATACAGATACGGACTGGGAACCATGCCGGATTTGGATGCCATGAGAAGGGCGTCGGCCTTTCTTATAGGAACCCATGATTTTAAGGCATTCTGCTCGGCTAAAAAGATGAAGAAGCCGACGGTCCGGACTATCAGCCGGATTGATATCCGCAGGGAGGGTACACAGCTTGAACTTCTGTTTGAGGGGAATGGCTTTCTCTACAATATGGTGCGGATCCTTGTGGGGACGCTGCTGGAATGCGGGCTCCACGAACGAAGCGAAAATTCCGTCAGGGAGGCGCTTTTAAGTCTTGACAGAAGTCAGGCCGGAAAGACGGCTCCTGCGGAGGGACTGTTTCTGGCCGATGTCGCATACGAAGAAAAAATTTTCCAAAGTGTGCAATAAGAAACGGATCCTTTGCATTAAACTAATAGAAAGGAAATTTAGTCCATGTTTTTGATGGGGATATTTACAACCCTGGAAGAGGCGGTCGCTTATGATAAGATGAGCGATGAGAAGCTGCTTTTGCGTGTTGCCACAGGCGATCGTGAGGCGTTTCAGAGACTCTATCAGAATACGGATAAAACCATATATGGCTTTATTCTGTCTATCCTGCGCAGCCCGCAGGATGCGGAAGAGATCATGCAGGAGACTTATATAAAAATCTGGACTTCTGCAGGAAGCTACAAGTCTCAGGGGAAACCGCTGGCCTGGATGTTTACCATTGCCAGAAACCTCTGTTACATGAAGTTCCGCGACCAGAAAAGGGAAGCCGATATAGGTCTTTCTGACCTTTCAGAAGGCGAGATGGGGGAATTCTGCCCGCAGATAGAAGACGCGGCGGATAAGATGGTGCTTCGCACAGCGCTCCAGATCCTGAATGAAGAGGAGCGGCAGATTGTGCTGTTACATACGACAGCAGGCATGAAACACAGGGAAATCGCGGCGGATCTCGAGATGCCGCTTGCAACTGTGCTGTCTAAATACAATCGTGCCATGAAAAAATTACAGAAACATCTGAGAGAGGAGGGAGAACATTGACCGATCACTCAGACTTACAATGGAATAACGATGAGATAGCGAAACATCTGAAATCGGCAGTGGACACCCTGACTCCCGATATATTAGATAAAATCGATCTGACAACGCCCCAGGATATTTATACCGGGCCGTCTAAGGTGACGAGGATGTACCGGAGGATGCGCACTGCAGCAACCGTTATGGCCGCCTGCCTGTGCGTGGCCGTTTTGGGCGGAGGCGTGGCCAGGTATCAGAACAGCCGGGTCGATTCCGTCGTCGGTATCGATGTCAATCCAAGCATTGAACTTTCAGTCAACCGCAACGACAAGGTACTGAAAGCCGAGGCGCTGAACAGCGATGCGGAGGAGATCCTGGATAACATGGATCTGAAGAATGTGGATGTGGACATTGCGGTAAACGCACTCATCGGTTCCATGGTACGTCATGGTTATCTGAATGATTTGGATAACGCAATTCTTGTAACCGTAGCCAATGACGACAAGAAAAAAGCTTCCGAGCTGCGCCAGGATGTCGTGGTGGACATCGAGGCCTCACTGGAAGAACATAAGGTACAGGCTGTGGTTTATGATCAGCAGGCCCCTGTTTCCAACGAAGTCAGGGAACTTGCCCAGGAATACGGAATTTCCTATGGAAAAGCATACTTCCTGCAGGAGCTGATTGATGAAAATGATCTGGGCGAAGAGGATATGAAGGAATTCGCCGGGATGACGATGGAAGAGATCGCAAAAGAAATCACCGAGCGTTCCTACACCGTGCGCCGCGATGATGACGAAGATACAAAAGAACAGACCTCTGAAAAGAGCAGCTCCGATCACACGAGCACCGCGGCTGACAGAGCGGAGACGGAAGCTTCCACACAGGAGAGCCTGACCGAAGAGGTATCATCTTCGGAGACCGATGCAGAGACGCAGCGTCCGTCCACGGAACCTCACACCACCGCTCCGGCAGGAACGACGGGGGCGGCCCAGGAGACGGAAGAAAGCAGCTCAGGGAAAAAGGCCAAGATTGATTATGTGGATTTTGAAGACGGAAAGCTGAACGTTGTATTCAAAGGGAAAGTCAAATGGAAGAATCCGACCGTGTCCGTGAAGGATGAGAACGGGGGAAGTTATTCGGCGATGATTACCGATACCAGTCCGGACTCCTGTGAGATTACCATCAAGGGTCTGGAGGGAGGAGCCGACTACGAATTCGTCCTGGCCGGTGTGGCTCCCAGGGACGGAGGTTCCTATGCAAGCATTAAGGGATATTTTGATACACCCGATATTGCCGATGAGGTGACGGACGGAGACGACGAGGAGGAGACGGAAGAAACCGAGACAGTCAAACCGACGGAACCTCAGGAAAGCGCTTCTGTACCATCGGATACGCCTCCGGTGCCGGATACGCTTCCGGCCACAGAACCGGAGAGCCAGTCCACGGCGCCGGCAGGGGAGCAGACCAGCCCGCCGGTTCAGATCGAATCGGGAACAGGACAGTGAAGGGAACGAATTATACATTTTGTTTAAAAAATTACAAAAAATGCTAAAAAAGCCCTTGACGAAATCTGGTAATATGATATAATAGATTCCGCAGCCAACAAAAAACGGTTGCGGAATCTTAAATATTGGGCCATCGCCAAATGGTAAGGCAACGGACTCTGACTCCGTCATTTTCAAGGTTCGAATCCTTGTGGCCCAGCTAACATAGCCGGAAGATATAAGTAAAGCTTATATCTTCCGGTTTTTTCGGTTTGGCGGGCATAGCCAGAAAACCACAGGAAAGAATCCACCGCGTTTGGGATTCTCCGCCTGCGGCGGTTTGGCAGCCATATTAAAAAAGACTAATCCAATTCGGATTAGTCTTTAAAAGGATTAAATTGAAGCGAACTCCTTCAAATAGCTCAGAAAATCTCTGACCGCCTTTTCGGGCGTGGCCCAGGATGTGACAAAACGGATTGCCATATCGCCATTGTCGAATACCCGTTCCGTCTCATAGGTGTATTCTTCCGCCAGCTTTTCCGCCAGTTGTCTGCCGACGATCGGGAATATTTGGTTGGAGGCGGTATCGGACAGGAAGGAAAAACCGCAGTCCTTAAAACCGTTTCTGAGAATCCCGGCCATATCGTTGGCATGTTTGCCTAGTTCATAATAAAGCCCGTCGGTAAAAAGCGTTTCAAACTGCAGGCCCAGGAGCCAGCCCTTCGCCAGCATGGCGCCCCTCTGCTTTAATTGGAAACGGAAGTGGGATTTCAGTTCCGGATGGCAGATCACCAGCGCTTCCCCAAATAATGCCCCGTTTTTAGTTCCGCCTATATAAAACATATCCGTAAGCTCCGCCAGATTTTCCAGGGTGAGATCATTGGTGGAACTGGTCAGGGCCGAAGCCAGACGGGCGCCGTCCAGAAACAGATAGAGATGGTTCAGCCGGCATAAGTGGCTCAGTTCCTCCAGCTCCTGTTTTGTATACTGTGTTCCCAGCTCCGTTGTATTGGAGATATAGACTAATTTGGGGAGTACAGTGAACTCTGCATTGTGTTTTTGAAGCATCTGTGCGACATCGGCGGCATGGATTTTTCCGTCAGTTGACGGGATGGTGAGGATTTTATGACCGGTTGCTTCCACGGCTCCCGTCTCGTGGCAGTTAATGTGGCCGGTTTCGGCGGAAATTACGGCCTCGTGCGGGCGCAGAGCCCTTGCAATCGCCAGCAGGTTTGTCTGAGTGCCGCCCGGAATAAAATGGACATCAATATCACTGCGCCCGCATTCCTTCTTAATCAGAGCGGCGGCGCGCTCACAGTGGCCGTCCTTCCCATATCCCGGGTTCTGCTCCAGGTTTGTATTCATAAGCGCTTCCAGTACGCGCGGATGCGCTCCTTCACTGTAATCATTGGCAAAACTGTACATATTTCTAACCCTCCTGTTATCTCGTCATTTTCTGTAGGTATTTTGCTGCCTGGCATGCAGTCCGGCGCGCGGCCTGTTCCACAATGACAGACGGTGTCTTTTCCATGCGAAAAGACCCTATTCTTCTATTTTGAGTGTATATGGGGAGGTTGTCAAGTGGAAAACGATAAGAGGATTTTCTAAGGTGCAAGTTTTGATAAACTACGTATCAGCCTATGTTTTGCAAAGAATGCTATCCGGCATCGTTTATGCAACAAGCCCTTTCTCATTTTCGATAAGCGCTGCCTGAAGAAGAAAATCAGATGAAACATCTAACTTGTTACAATAGAGTTTGGAGCTTTAAAGCCGCTGATATTCCCATACGGCGTTAGGGGGCGGTGCTTGTATTAGGTGAAGTATTGTCAATAATCGTCCACTCGCCGGTTTCTGCGTCCTGCGTTAAGTAAAAGTACTGTTCTGTGTAACCGTCGTCTATAAAGGTCTTTGTATGGTCATACTCCACATAATATTTCGCCCATACAACAACAAAGTGTTCTGCAAGGTACTCGTCCGTCCAGCCCCGCGTTTCTGCAAGTTCGCTGCCGGAATACATGGCCGTGACACGCACCGTTTCATCTTCATCTACCTTGATTTCATCGACGCGCACACTTATCGTATACTCCTTGTCAATTTGATTATCAATTGCGCTTTGAACAGTTTCGGTTGGATTGGCAGACGGTTTTTGCAGCCACGGGTCAAACAGTCCAAGCTCATAGGCCGTAAAACCACAAAGGGCTGATAATGCTATGATGGCGGCAGCCAAGATGATTGTCCTTCGGGGATTGCGGCTTTTTTTCGATAAGTAACTCTTGTCGTAAGCTATGGCTTCCTCAACATACTTATCGTCAATCTCGCTCATAGCATCTGAAAACTTTTTTGTGTTCATATGAATACCCCTCTTTCAATCAGATATTGTTTCATCTTATGGCGGGTGCGGGTCAGCCGGACAGATATGTTTTTCTCGGTAAGCCCTACGCGATCGGCTATGTCCTTGCAGCTATCGGAAAACCAATAGCGGCGCATGAAGATAACGCGATTTTCGACGGTCAGCGTATCGAGAAAACTTTCAATGATAAGGGCTAATTCTCTAGCTTCAATCTCCGTTTCAACGGTGTCTGGTGAGGATAGCTGGCGTTTCAGTTCTTCCATTGCAATGTCATAGGCGCTGTTCCGTTTTGCTGCTTTCTTTCGGTAATAGAGCTTCAAAGAAATGTTCCGAACGATTTTGCAGATGAAAGCCTGCAAGGGGTCAGGATTCGCTGGCGGGATTGCGTTCCATGCGCCTAAATAAGCGTCGTTGACACATTCTTCCGCGTCTGGCCAGCTATCCAAGATGTTAAATGAAAGCCTCCTGCAAACTTTGCCGTATTTTATATCGACTTCTGCTATGGCTTGCTCTGAACGCTCGAAAAACAGTTCAATGATTTTTTTATCTTCTACCAATTATATCGCCTCCTTTCCGGCTTCACTATATAACTACGGTTTCAGCCGAAAAAACTACATCAAACACAAAAGTTTTTCAAAAAAATTATACCATACCTTTTTGAACGCGGTGTAACAAGTTACTTGGATTTAGCCCTAAGGCCGTATCCAAATTAATGAGACATGCAGAGGCGCTTATCACATTAAATGTATACGGGGATAACCGCGAGATTATTGCTGGCTGTGCAGATGAAATTTAACTACAAGAAAGAGAACAAATGTTCATGCTTGCGCCTATACTTTTTTCTTCAGCTATGTTATAATTTTGGTGACCTTCATTCCAGGTTCTAATCGAGGATAAAACAATTCAAATCCGTAATAGTACAGTCGATTTTCTGGTATATACAGAAGATGCCGGAGAGGAAGAAATTGGGGATATGATGTTTGGACTAGAACCAAAGGGAGATGATATGATTAAAGCGTTATATGAAACTGGTATGTTGGAAGCACAGCATGGTCGGGCTTCAGCAGATAGCAGCTTCGAAATTCCCAAACTGTTTAGAGTAGGATTAGGATTGGTGTTGAGAGGAAGACCATAAAGGTATCTGTTATAAATTTTGAAATATATGAGGAATAAAATTATGGATCATTTTGAATTAGTATCAGAATATCAGCCAACCGGCGATCAGCCCCAGGCTATAGCCGACCTTGTAAAAGGTTTCAAAGAGGGCAACCAATGTGAGACACTGCTTGGAGTTACCGGCTCCGGCAAGACGTTTACGATGGCTAACGTCATCCAGCAGTTACAGAAACCGACGCTGATTATTGCCCATAACAAGACGCTGGCAGCTCAGCTCTACGGTGAATTTAAGGAATTCTTTCCGAATAATGCGGTGGAATACTTCGTTTCCTACTATGATTACTACCAACCGGAGGCCTACGTCCCGTCCACCGATACCTATATTGAGAAGGATTCATCGATCAATGATGAGATAGACAAGCTGCGCCATTCTGCGACGGCAGCCCTGTCGGAGCGCCGGGATGTAATCATTGTTGCTTCAGTTTCATGTATTTATGGACTGGGAAGTCCCATAGACTATAAGGAGATGGTAATCTCCCTGCGCCCCGGCATGATTAAGGACAGGGATGAGGTCATCCATAAACTGATCGACATCCAGTATACGAGGAATGATATGGATTTCAAGCGAGGCACCTTCCGTGTCCGCGGTGACGTGCTGGAGATCTATCCGGCCTACTCGGGCGGAGATGCCTACCGTGTTGAGTTTTTCGGCGATGAGGTGGATCGGATCACCGAGATTGATACGCTCACCGGGGAAATCAAGTCCCAGTTAGGCCATATCGCTATTTTCCCAGCCTCCCATTATGTTATTCCGAGGGAGAAGATGGAGCTGGCGGCAACCAACATTCTGGAGGAGCTGAAGGTCCGTGTGGAGGAATTCAAGAGCGAGGATAAGCTTCTCGAAGCGCAGAGGATATCGGAACGTACGAATTTTGATGTGGAGATGATGAGGGAGACGGGATTCTGCTCGGGAATTGAGAACTATTCCCGTCATCTGACCGGTTCCCTTCCGGGAGAGCCGCCGTGTACACTGATCGACTATTTTCCCGAAGAGTTTCTGATTATCGTCGACGAGTCACATATCACTCTGCCGCAGGTGCGCGGTATGTACGCCGGAGACCGCTCCAGGAAAACGACGCTGGTCAACTACGGATTCAGGCTCCCGTCGGCCCTGGATAACCGTCCGCTCAACTTTTCAGAGTTTGAGAGCAAGATTGACCAGATTATGTTCGTGTCCGCGACGCCTTCCAAATACGAGGAAGAACATGAGATGCTGCGGACGGAGCAGATTATACGTCCTACGGGTCTTCTGGATCCGCCTATCGAAGTACGTCCGGTGGAAGGACAGATCGACGATCTCGTATCAGAAGTAAACCGGGAGGTGGAGAAGGGCAATAAAGTCCTGATCACAACGCTGACGAAGCGTATGGCCGAGGACCTGACGGACTACATGCGCGAGGTGGGAATCCGTGTGAAATACCTTCACTCCGATATCGACACTCTGGAGAGGGCGGAAATCATCAGGGATATGCGTCTCAATGTATTCGATGTCCTGGTTGGAATCAACCTTCTGCGCGAGGGCCTGGATATTCCGGAGATTTCTCTGGTGGCGATCCTGGATGCGGATAAGGAAGGATTCCTGCGTTCGGAGACATCCCTGATTCAGACGGTCGGACGTGCTGCCAGAAACTCGGAGGGCCACGTTATTATGTATGCAGACAACATGACGGACTCCATGCGCGCCGCTATCAGCGAGACGGAGAGAAGAAGGCTGCTGCAGCAGGAATATAATGAAGCACATGGAATCACCCCGACCACGATCAAAAAAGCGGTCCGTGATCTGATTACGATATCCCAGGCAGCGGAGGGAATTACGAACGAAGTGACCAAGGATCCTGAGTCCATGAACAAGCAGGAACTGGAGAAGATTGTAAAGGAGCTGACCAAGAAGATGCATAAGGCAGCGGCAGAACTCAACTTCGAGGAAGCAGCCGCACTGCGTGACCGGATGACGGAAATCAAAAAAATGCTTTTGGATATGGAAGATAATTGACAAGGCCTGACGGGACGGTTACAATTGATAAAGCGATAGGGGAGGAGTGACTAACCATGAAGCTTTATGAAGGCGAAATAGGAAAAAGTTACATTGTCCAGGAAGTTATGATTGAGGAGCGTCTGACCAGGCGTCTGGAGGCTCTGGGAGTCAATGAGCATACAAAAGTAACCGTACTGAATAAAAAGAAAAGCGGAACTCTGATCATCAACGTCAGGGGGACCAGACTGGCCCTGGGCCAGAAAATAGCCGACGGAATTGAGATCAGGGAAGCAGCGCCGGCACAAGAACGCAGTCAGGGGGGGAACCGGCTATGAATGCAGCGAACGGACAGATAACAGTCGGTTTTGTCGGAAACCCGAACTGTGGAAAGACAACACTGTTTAATGCTTTTACGGGGGCCAAGCTGAAGGTGGCCAACTGGCCTGGCGTTACGGTTGAGCGCGTGGAGGGAGAGACCAGCTATAAAGGCCGGCCTATCAAGGTGATCGATCTGCCGGGAATTTACAGCCTGACCTCCTACACGATAGAAGAGCGGGTTACCAGAAAATGTATCGAAGATAATGAAGTGGATGTAATTATCAATGTGGTGGATGCGTCGTCTCTGGAGAGGAATCTCTATCTGACGCTGCAGCTTCTGGAACTCAAGAAACCGGTTATCCTGGCTCTCAATATGATGGATATTGTGGAGGATCGCGGCATGGAGATCGATCTGCACCGCCTCCCGGAGATGCTGGGCCATATTCCGGTGGTGCCGGTGTCGGCCAGGAAGAGGACAGGACTGGATGTCCTGATGCATGCCGTTGTGCACCACTATGAGGAGGAGCCTCAGGGAATCGTTGTCCGGTATTCCGACGCGATTGAGGACAAAATTGCCAAGATAGAAGTAGTTCTGAAAGCGCACTTCGGCCGTCTTGACAACATGCGCTGGCATGCGATTAAGATGATGGAGTATGATGAGGAAGTCTGTAAGGACCATCCTGTTGATTTAAGCGATATCATCGATAAAAACTATGAGAA
>CATWBR010000153.1 GCA_958349075.1 uncultured Clostridium sp. | reverse complement strand
ACCATTCCGCCCTCCGGCCGTCCCGGCGGCGTTCTCATTCCTCAATTAAATCCCCTGAAATACGGCTCCGCCACTCTCCCATCATCACTTGACACGCAACTCCTTCGTTGCTAAAATGACTTTATCTTAAATGTCTACACAGACTCATTACAAAAATCCATATCAGGAGCCTAATTATGTTAGAAGTCGATTTAACCACCGCCTCCGAGGAGGAAGATATCATCTGCGCAGCAGTCTATACGGGGGAAGAAGTCTGGTCCGGTACGTTCAAAGTCGATTTCCGGCAGGCGTCCTTTACCTCCTGCCGCTTTTCGGGCTGCGATTTCAGCGGCAGCTCATTTTTACATACGACATTTACAAACTGCGATTTTTCAAACTGCTGTTTTAATAGCTGTTATTTCAATGCCTGCATCATGAGCGACTGCAAAGGGGACGGCTGTGACTTCAGCCGAAGCTCATTTCTCTCCGTCCGCCTGGAAAAAGGCTCCTACTGCTACGGAAATTTTTCCAATACGCTTTGGAAAGACTCTTCACTCTCTTTCGCAAAGCTCAATATGGCCTTCTTCTCGGACAGTAAGCTGAAAAAGACGACCTTTGAGCAGGTCAACTTAACCCGCGCCGAATTTTTCCACACGCCGCTGAAAGGCATCGATCTCTCCGGCTCTGTCATTGAAGGAATCACGGTATCGGAAACCTTCAGTGAGCTGCGCGGACTTAAGATCGACGCCTCCCAGGCGCTGGATATTGCTTTACTTGTGGGGATTAAAATCTGACCTTTTCACCGTCCGTGAATTTTTATATCACGGCATATCGGCGGTCTGCTCCCTTAAAAGGCTGCAGGCCAGGATTCCTCCGTAATCTCCCGCTTCCACTTTAATCGTGTAAACACCGCAGCCGAGCACGGTCTTTAACTCTCCCCTTTCCCCCGGCCCCTGTCCGCGCTCTTCACCTTCCGGGCAGGCAATGTCCAGAACCGCCACCTCCCGGCCGTTTTTAGTAATGGTGATATCTGCGGTTCCGCTCTTTTTAATATACTCAACCAGCACGGTTCCCTCTTCTCCCAGAGGGACGGTAAAATTTTTCCGTATGACCGCACTTGCCTCTGCGTCTTCCAGCCTTACCAGTACTTTCCCCTCTCTTCCGGCAAATCCCAGCCTTTCTGCAAGCCTCCATTTTGCCGCAAAACCGTAGAACCGGCCGGAGCCGCAGGACAGGACAACGGCCACCAGAAGAAACAGGGCAAGACCGTACAAAAATCGTTTCTTCTTCATATTTTTCTCCTAAACCGTTTTTTCTCCTAAACCGTAATTACCCGGTGCCTTCACGGTTATTTCAAATCCTTCCTCCGAGTCTCTTTTCAGCTTACAATCTTCATATAAACTCTGGATGTCCACACATATACCACGCAGTATGCAGCGGCAAATACGCCGAAGGTTCCGGCCGTACACCGGATAAACAGGCCCACATCGGTCAGGTTCATAATCGCCAGCAGCCGCGCTATCATCGGAAATGCAAATGTGATATGGAGGGCCGATGCCGCCAGTGGCAGAAAGAACATTAACAGGAGCTGTGAGCGGATGGAACGGCGTATCTCCGCTTTCGACAGTCCCACCTTCTGCATAATCTCAAACCGTGCGCGGTCATCATATCCTTCCGTAACCTGCTTATAATAGATAATCAGAACCGTCGCCATGATAAAGATGGCTCCCAGGAAAATCCCCAGAAACAATAGTCCCGCATGGAGCGAAAAATAAAATCTCCACTCTTCCGCCGCCGACTCTCCCCGGACTCCCGCGGACAGCCCCTGCATTTTTTCCATAATCCTTTTGTAAACGCGGACCTGAGTCTCCTCATCGGCGTTAAGGTCAAATGCATATTGGTAGCGTATCCCGCGCTCCACACTCCCGAACATCTCCATATCCATCCCAAGCAGAGATCTCATTTCACCGATATCCGGTACAATAATATAGTAAGCGCCGTAACGGCCGTAGGATTCATCCTGCTCCCAGATTTTCAGTTCTCCGGCCGGTACCGTACGGTATGATTTTCCGTATATGGAAAGTGTGTCTGCTTCATAGGGCTCCTCCCCCTCAAAGGCCACAATCTCTCCCTGATTCAGCTCAAGGCAGCTCCCCATATTTCTGTTATAGTCGTCTTTTGTAATTACACAGATGGTCTTAACTCTCCCTAATTCCGAACTCCGGCCGGCGTCGATCGGCCGCAGCACGCCCTTTTCCTCCTCGGCAGCGGTAAATACGAAATTTTTATACCGGAACGCATTTTCCTCCGAAAGTCCCTCCTCCTGAAGGAGCTCATGGGTGATTTGGTCTATCTTTTCCATCATTTCGTCATCAATATCACCTGCCGTCAGGCTGATTTCCCTGACAAAGCGGTTCTTTAACACCCCCTGGAGTCCGCTGTACAAAGACACGGTGGATGAGAGCATGACGATTACCGAAGTTGACAGGATACAGATACCGGCAAGTCCGGCCGCATTCTGTTTCATTCTGTAGATCAGCCCCGATACGGAGATAAAATGATCCGTCCTGTAATAAAAATGTTTATTCTTTTTCAGCGCCTTCAACAGTGCGATGCTGCCCGCGGTAAACAGGCAGTATGTGCCGATAATGACACAGATCACCGCTGCAAAGAAACCCAGGATTAGAAAAATGGGATTTTTCGTGACAACGGCAATGTAGTATGCAGTTCCCAGAAATATCACTCCGGTGACGGCGGTCACCCACCTCGTCTTTGGTTCCCTCTCCCCTTCCAGACCGCCGCGCAGCAGCTCCACAGGGCTTGCCGCATGTACCCTCGCCATATTGACGGCCAGGATAACAAGAAACAGACAGCCGTAAAGTACCACCGCGGTAATGGCGGCCCTGCCTGAAAAATGAAATCCCCACTGCACATCGGCCTCCACCATTCTGAGCAGAAGAAGGTAAACGCCCTTTGACAGCAGGAAACCTCCTCCGATTCCACCCGTCAGGCTTATCAGGGCGATAAAGACCGTCTCGTAAAACATGATTCTTCCAATGTGCTTTTTCTCCATCCCTAGGATGTTAAAAAGCCCGATTTCCTTTTTTCTCCTCCTGATCAGAAAACTGTTTGTATAGAATAGGAAACCTCCCGTAAAGAATCCGATGATAATGCAGCCCAGCAGCAAAACACTCCGCATATTGCTGCCGCCGTATATCTTGTCCAGTTCCGTATTTAATGAAAGCGTCAGCAGAATCTGAAACACCATGACCGAACCGATGCAGGTCAGAATATAGGGCACGTAGGTTCCGGCATTTTTTCTGATATTCTGCATTGCCAGCTTTATATAAAACAGTCCGCTCATTTTCTCTCACCGCCTGTCGAAATTACCGTAAGCGTATCCGCTATATTCTGGTACAGTTCCTCATTTGTCTTTCTTCCTCTGTATATCTGGTGGAATACTTCCCCATCTTTAATGAAGAGAACCCGCCCCGCATGGCTGGCCGCCTTTACACTGTGCGTAACCATCAGAATGGTCTGCCCCTCGTCGTTCACCCTGTTGAATATCCTCAGAAGACCGTCGGCCGCCCTGGAATCCAGAGCGCCGGTCGGCTCATCCGCCAAAAGGAGCTGAGGTTTTGTAATCATTGCCCGGGCCGCGGCAGTTCTCTGTTTCTGTCCTCCCGAAATCTCATAGGGATACTTATCCAGGATCCCGTCAATCTCAAGCTTTGCGGCCAGCGGTTCCAGCCTGAGTTCCATCTCCCTGTGGGGCGTTCCCGCTAGCACCAGGGGCAGAAAGATATTGTCCCTTACCGAAAATGTGTCGAGCAGGTTAAAGTCCTGGAATACAAAGCCCAGGTGATCCCTTCTGAACGCGGCAATATCCTTTTCCCGGATACCCGCCATGTCCCTGCCCTCCAGAAGCACTTTTCCCTCCGTGGGTCTGTCAAGGGATGCCAGAATGTTCAGTAACGTCGTTTTTCCCGAGCCAGACTCGCCCATTATGGCCACATACTCCCCCTGCTCTACCGTAAAATTCACATCCGAGAGCGCCTGCACCCTGTTTCCACCGAACCTTGTTGTATATACTTTTTTTAAATGCTGTACTTCCAAAACAGCCATTTGATTGTTCCTCCTTTTTTCGGGATACCAACATTATACAAAAAGCATCCGGCGTCCTGCCATCGATTGGGCTTACATTTTGCCCCGCTTCCTTACAATTATGTAAGGTTTTCCTCTGATGATTCCTACTCCACTTCAATCCGGACCGTATCGAGATTGATACGAATCCTGGTCCCCTTTCCCGGCTCCGACTCCACCGAAACCGTATGCGACAGCCTGTTTAAAATCCTGCTGCATAAATAAAGGCCGATTCCCGTTGATTTTTTGTCGCTGTGTCCGTTATACCCGGTGAAACCCTTTTCGAATATCCTGGGCTGATCCTCCGGTGCAATTCCGATGCCGGTATCGCTGATGACCAGGGTCTTATTCTCCCCTTCCTCCATATAAATGGAGATACCGCCCTGTCTTGTGTACTTTATGGCATTGGATAAAATCTGCTCTATCACGAAAACAAGCCATTTTTCATCCGTCAGCACCCGACAGTCCAGAGGCTCATAGGAAAGGGACAGACGCCTTCTTACAAACATTCCCGCATACTTGCGCACTGCCTGGCGGACAATATCATCCAGGCTGCACATGTTAAGGATCAGATCGCTCCCGCCGTCCAGCCTCAGATACTGAAGCACCATGTTGACGTATTCTTCTATCTTGAATAACTGCTCGGCCAGCTCTCCGTCCTTGCGGGCCATCTCTTCCTCTCCCTCCTCTCCCGTCTGGAGCAGGAGCCGCATGGCCGAGATCGGTGTTTTTATCTGGTGGACCCACATCGTATAATAATCCGTCATATCGCCCTTCGCCGACTCAAACTCCCCATTCATCCGCTTCATCTTTTCACACAGCATAAATATCAGCCGCTGATATTCTTTTTCCCTTACGGAATGCGCCGCAGGAAGCTCCTCCAGATAAAAACCGGCCGGCTCCGTCCACAGTTCACTCAGTATCCGCTCCAACATTCTGTACTCTTTTGCAAATCTCCTGTAGTTTATTACGACAATGATGAGACTCAAAACGCTGCAGAGAGCCAACCCGTACAGCACGGCCTCCACCGGAAGGCGGTAAAGGTAAAATACGGCTCCGAATATCCCGCAAAAAAGCAAAAAGAGGCCAAACGGCCCCTTAAACTGCGCAAGATAGATACGGATGAGTTCCATGCGCGTAATTTTTCTCATCTCATTCTCCTGATCCATTCTTTCTGTATTGACTGCTGTTTTTATCTCTGCGGCTTTCTCCGTTCCCGCCGTCCCTTTTCTCTGACTGTCCATATTCCTGCTTTCCATATCCCTGCTTTCCATATTCCCGCCCATGCTCCTCCCCCTGCCTGTCCACGGTACGCGAAATCAATGCAATGCCGCGTTCTTACGGCACATCAGCCGATCAAGTACCCGCTTCCCTTCTTAGTCATAATAAATTCAGACAGCCCCGCCTGCTCCAGTTTTTTTCTGAGCCTGGTGACATTGACGGTCAGAGTATTGTCGTCCACATAACTGTCCGACTCCCACAGCCGTGTCATCAACGCGTCCCTGCTCACAATCTTTCCCCTGTGTTCCAGCAGGACCTGCAGGATTCTGTGCTCATTTTTAGTAAACTCAACCTTTTCCCCGTTATATGTGAGCGTTCCGTCATCACAGTTAAAGACCGCCCCTCTGTGTTCGATGAGGCGGCTCTGTCCGGCAAATTCATAGGTCCTGCGGAGCAGGGCCTGCACCTTGGCCGTCAGTACCGTGAGGTCGAACGGTTTTGCAATAAAATCGTCGCCTCCCATATTCATTGCCATCACGATATTTAAATTGTCTGAAGCGGAAGAGATGAAGATGACCGGCACCCTTGAGACCGCCCGAATCTGGCTGCACCAATGGAAACCGTTGAAAAACGGCAGTGAGATATCCAGGAGTACTAACTGCGGGTTAAATGCGGTAAACTCGCCCAGCACATTATCAAAATTTTCCACAATCCCGGCATCCCATCCCCAGGCGCCCAGGTGTTTCCGGAGCGCCGCCGCAATCACCGGATCATCCTCAACTATCAGAATCCTGTACATTTTCTTTCCTTTCCGAATAACTTCCCGGCTATCGTTTCCGCCATCACCGTGAGCACCAGGCCCCAGCAGCCAATGGCCCTGATCGAATATGAAAAATCCGAGTTAAAGAAATTTTCCAGCCCCTGTGTATTCCATAAAAGCATCGTAAAGATGCAGGCGAAAAACACCTGATACAGTATGGCAGTGAGCCCTGTCCCGCCTCTGCCCGTACTCCTGCTGTCCCTCAAAAACAGCACCAGAGGAAGCGTCATATAAATAATCGTATAAGCTCCGCTCCATACGGGGAAGAAAATCATGATTCCCGACAAGAGCACCATCTTTTTCCAAAGTTCTTTCTGAAGCAGTACACAGCCGCAGGACAACAGGAAGAAAAGGACGGAAACCGCTCTCCCGGCCGCCAGGAGGATCGGCATAGAAATGCTTAATTTCTGGCCGATCCAGACCGTTGCATAGGTGGCGCTCCTCAGATCGCCCAGCACAATCTCGCTGCTGATCGCTTTGAAATTATAAAGTAGCACCGGAATTTTCCCAAACCCTCCGAAAAATACGAAGGGGAAGAATACGAGAAACAGTCCGTAAAGCGTAAGCCTCACAGCTTCCTTCCATCTTCCTTCCTGAAGATACAGGAGCCCGAAGACGGCCGGATAAAGTTTCAGTCCGGCGGCCACGGCCAGGAGAATGAGCGCCGCCTCCCTCTTCCATGCCTCCCCGGAGTCCTTAAACGCGGTGAATGCAAACAACAGGATCAGCACGATAAACGCCGAATTCCCCCTCTCATATAGACCGATAAACGGAGCCGACAACAGTATAATCATCATCAGAAAGCACTGTTCTCCCCGGCGCTTCTCTCTCAAAAAATACTGAACCAGAAGGATGAGAAGCACTACCAGGATCGCCGTATAAGCCACATACAGATTCAGTCCGAACAAGTTATCCCTCACCGCCCGGTTTCCCGGCCCTTCAATGGCGCTGGCCGGAATAAATTTCCCCAGAAAATAGTAAAGGATATAGGCAAGGGGCGGAAAGCTGGCATAAATACTTGTGTCATACACATGGATCCGATCCCTCACATACCAGATATGATTAAAAAAGTCCATAAAGTAATCATGTCCATAGTAAAAGAAAGAACGAAACACCTCCCCGTTTGTCTTCAAAATCAGTATAAATGAAACTATAAATCCCAGCAGGCTTAAGCCGTAGAAAAGCTTCTTTCCCTCTGTCATATCAAAATACCTCACTTCATGATGCATTAAATTTTTTGCTGTCTGCTCCTGATGTCTTTCCTATCAGGTATTATACAGATTGATCCGTTTTGTTGCAACCTTCTCCGTAAATGCCCTGTCGTGCTCGACAAAAATCATGGTCAGGCCGTATGACATGATAAGCTCCTCGATCTGCATTCTGGAAAACACGTCGATAAAGTTAAGCGGTTCATCCCAGATGTAAAGATGAGCCTGCTCGCAGAGACTCTTTGCAAGCAGAACCTTCTTTTTCTGTCCCTCGCTGTAATACTGCATCTCCTTCTCAAAATGTGTCCTGGAGAAGTCCAGTTTCCGCAGAATGGCCCTAAAGAGCGTGGCATCCAGTCCATATCGGTCGGTAAAACCGTCGATACTGCCCATCAGCCAGGATGTATCCTGGGCCACATAGGATATGATCAGCCCTGAGGCCGTCTCTATCCGTCCGGAACGCACATCGGGAGCGTCATCACTTCCCAGTATGGCTTTGATAACCGTCGATTTCCCCGACCCGTTTCTTCCGTCCAGGACAGCCCTGTCCCCCTCGCAGATTTCCAGGGACAGATGCTCACAAACCGGTTTATCGCGCTGAGGATACCCCAGAGAGACGTCCTCCATTGTCACAAGAACCTGTTTATGGTGGCGCAGGGGAACGATTTTCAGACTTTTTGCAGTTTCCACATCCTTCAAAAGCTTCTCTTTTTCGGAGGCCGCATTTTCCATCCTGTGTTCAGTGTTCTTGGATCGTTTCATCATTTTGGCCGCCTTGTGGCCGATATAGCCGCGGTCGGGTCTGAGCCCCCCGGTCCTTGTTCCCCTTTTTGTTTTTTCCACATCATCGGACCACCGCTCCGTCTGCTTTGCCGCCTCTTTAAGCCGCCCGATTTCTTTCTTAAGCCTGGTGTTTTCCTGGGCCTCAGACTCATCCCTACGCTTTTTATTCTCATACCAGCTGCTGAAATTCCCCTGTACCACCTCGATCGTATTTCGGTTCAGTGACAGGATGTGATCAATGCACCCGTCCATAAACACCCTGTCGTGGGACACCAGGATAAAACCCGTTTTTTTATTCAGGTAGCGGCTCACCGCCTGCCTGGCATCCATGTCCAAATGGTTGGTCGGCTCGTCGATCAGCAGAAAGCTGTGTTCTTTCAGAAAGAGCACGGCCAGCATTACCCTGGTCTGTTCACCGTTGCTTAATGTGTCAAAAGGACGGTAGAGTACCTCCGGATCCATCTCCATCAGATTCAGCTCCCTCATAAGCCTCCACAGCTCACAGTCCGGATAAATCTCCTCCACAAGCTCCACCGTGAGCCTGGTCTTATCCTCCACCGGAAATGGAAAATACTCAAATTCCGCAGGGGACAAAATCGTCCCGCGGTACTCATATTTCCCCATTAAAAGATTTAAGAACGTTGTTTTACCTCTCCCGTTCCGCCCCGTAAATCCCAGTTTCCAGTCCGTATCAACTGCAAAGGAAACATCGCTAAATATCTCCTCACCGCTTCCTTCATAATAAAATGTTAAATGATTCACCTGTATTTGTGCCATTCTTTCATCCCTCCGTTTCGGAACCTGCATTCTAAAAAAATGCATTGAAAAAGGATGCAAGAATATTCCTGCATCCTGTATCCCATTTCCGAACACCGGCTGGAGTCCTGCCGGTAACCGCCCTGCGTCAAACGCCGCGGGCAGCGGACAGCACAGCATTCCATCCGGAGACACTCCGAAGGAAACCGTACTTCTATCAAATTCTGAGATGAGAGGATTCATACCGCCACAGTCCGGCTAAGAACTGTAACTTCATATTCTTGCATCGCACGAAAACAGACAGATACATATGCCCCGGTATCTGAACGCTCTTCATGCCGTCTATTAAATTCATTATCTGCAAGAATACATCTTCATCCTTCCATCTCCCATCATTCTAATCTTATCAGTAACGGTTCAGCGCTGCTATTGTTACCGCTCCACAAAACGCTGCCTTATGAACAGTTACTACAATTGCTACTATAACAGCAGAACAGGTTTATGTCAACCTTTAAAAAATATTTTATTATTGTCACGGCAATATCCCGTTCGACTTTTAACTTTTTTTTAACACCACTAAATGAATTTCCGACGTATAATATAC
>CATWBR010000152.1 GCA_958349075.1 uncultured Clostridium sp. | reverse complement strand
TAATTTGACTCAATGGAATCATCATTTCGATCCACAGGCTCTTGCGAGCCTGACCACAGCCCCGGGAGGGAACGGTAAAAGACAACAATATTTCGATCCACAGGCTCTTGCGAGCCTGACCAACGAGCTGGCGAAAAATCTGCGGAAGAATAAAATTTCGATCCACAGGCTCTTGCGAGCCTGACCAAGAAGTACCTCGGAGGAGAAGAGCCAAACGTATGGATTTCGATCCACAGGCTCTTGCGAGCCTGACCGGATGAAACGATACTGGGCGGGCGTGTAGAAATATTTCGATCCACAGGCTCTTGCGAGCCTGACCCCCATCCCATGAGATAGGCCGGAGTAGTTTCAAATTTCGATCCACAGGCTCTTGCGAGCCTGACCCCGTTTCCCCGTTGTAATTTGACTCAATGGAATCATCATTTCGATCCACAGGCTCTTGCGAGCCTGACCGCAGTATTGGAGGAGGCGGGAAAGCAGCAGCAAAATTTCGATCCACAGGCTCTTGCGAGCCTGACCCGGGGGAACCCTGGGAGATATTGCGGGGAATACAGATTTCGATCCACAGGCTCTTGCGAGCCTGACCCCGCAGGCTACTAAAAGCGATGTCATTGCAGCAAAATTTCGATCCACAGGCTCTTGCGAGCCTGACCGTAAGCAGATCGTCTGCCGTCACTTCAAAAAAACATTTCGATCCACAGGCTCTTGCGAGCCTGACCAGCAAACATTCACAATTTTAGAATGCTTGTGTATTACATTTTTATTAGAATCATCCAAATTTCCTAACAAATTTTACATCTAAGTCCAAATTCCCCTCCAATTCACACCAAAATCCAGGTGCGAACCTCCCACGGAATTCATGTTCACTTCGGGTTCGCACTGATAGGGCTAGACCTCTTCCCTGCGGTTCTTTTATAAAATTAAAGGTTCATCCACCTGTATTCCGCGCCGCACACCAAAATGCTCAACTTTACCGTTATAATGATTGCCCAGAGAGTAAAAACGCAGACTATCTTTTTCTTCGTCAATTTCATTCATCAGAAGATGTTTTAGCTTCACATATTGCGTTGCATCCACCTGACATTCAAAAACAGAATTCTGTACCCGTGTGCCATAATTTACACATTGCTTGGCTACGCGCCTTAAGCGGCGGGCTCCTGCTGCTTCTGTAATGTTAATGTCATAGGTTATAAGAACGAGCAAATCCATCACCTCATTTCCATAAGAACGGGGGATAAGCGTCTAAATCTCCCCGCAGATGCCTGGACAAGAGCATGGCCTGCGAAAAAGCAACCATCCCCCATTGAATCTTTTCTTTCAGGTAAGGATGCATGATTGTCTCCTGTTTTCGTTTTTGCCAGGCAGACAAGAAGGATTTTCTCGCATCATCCGTCATAAAAACAGCACCATTCTCTTTCCTTAGAAAATCTTTTTCTGTAAAAATTCCGAGATTGATCTGCGTTATTACAAATCGGTCTGCCAACGGCGCACGCAACTCTTCGAGCAAATCAAGTGCTAAGGACGCGCGCCCCGGACGCACCGTATGAAGATATCCAACCGCCGGATCTAACCCCACCGTTTCCAAAGCACCTGCAATCTCATTTCCCAACAAAGTATAAGCGAAGGAGAGCATGGCATTCACCGGATCCAGCGGCGGACGGCGGGTTCTTCCATCAAAAACAAACACATCCTCATTCCGAAGAATCATCTGTGAGAAAACTCCGAAATATGCTTTTGCTGCAATTCCTTCAATTCCCATCAGCTCACTCCTGGTTTTGCCTTTCTCCAAATCATTCAGAGAACTGCACATCTGAGTTATGGCACCACTCATCTTCTCTTGATCAATCCGCATAGGGTGGTCACGTTTCACCCTCTCCAGGCACCACCGGCCATTGTATATTTTTCCCAGCAAAAATGATTTGGCAATTGCAAGAGACTGCATTTCATCTGCCGCTCTGAAATACTGTGCCTGCCGAAGCAGCACATTGCCGCTCACCGATCCGTTAATCCGGGAAAGGAACCGGCCATGCTGCGTCAAAAAGCAAAGACCGATACCCCTTTCCGCACAAGCTCCCATCAGCGCAGGACTGACGCCTCTATAACCGAAACAGACCACACCTTCAAGATTATGAAGAGGAACCCTGCCCAGTTCGCTTTGTTCCTGCAACAGTACGATATTCTCTCCATCCAGCGACAGGTACACATCCGGCGTCGTGACGTATAAAGTATTCTGTAACTTCTTCATCCCTCATCCTCCCCGTGGAACGCCCTGCGAATATATTCCGAGGCCGAAACCTGTTTCATCAGTTTGGGCTGGCAGATTTCCACAAGAGAACAATTTTTGCAGGCTTTCCCCATCTTTGCCTTCGGCGTGTGTCCATTTAACATCAGCCTATGCATCTCCGCCACAGATTCCTTCACTCTTTGCCGCAATTCCCCTGTCAGGATAAGGCGCTGCCGGCGTTTTATCTTTCCATAATAGAGAGCAGCTTCCGGAATATCCGTGACAAACATTTCTTCCAGACACATAGCCTGTGCGCATAGCTGCAGCGCATCCGCCCCCTGTAAATCCGGCTGGCCCAGCTTGTATTCTACAGGATACAGCCTCCACCGGCCATTCCTTCCCTGAATTGGGACTCCGCCCTCGTCCTTATATAATTCCACCATGTCGCATACGCCGGTAATTCTCAGCTCCTGGGAGCGGACGGGCATCCCGCGGGACAAAAGGACAGAGCCCCTCGCCTCCGTAAAGCCGTCATCGTGCACCCGTTCATGCATATAATGTCCTTCTAATGTGAGCGCATTTTCTTCCCAGAGCTGTTCAATATGAACCAGAGCCCAGCGCCTGCGGCAAAACTGAAAATGTTTCAGTCCTGAAATCATCAAAAAATCCGAATCATCATTCGCCATCCAAAACCTCCGGAACCAGGCCCTCCAAATCCTCTGTATTTACCGAAACATTACCCTGCGCATCACAGGAAACCAGCAGCGTCCGGTGTACCTTAGCCGACGAATACTGGCCGCTGGCACAATTATGTTTCCACCATACCAGCTTCACTACCTCCATACTGCCGGCCGGCCGAGCAGAAGTCTCATCATTACAGAATAAGGTTCTCAGCGCTTCTTTCAACGCTTCTGCGTCTTCTTCACTGAAACCGGTCTTACCTGCAAGCTGAACATTAACCGCACCATAGGTAACATAAACGCCAAAGTCTACGCGGTGTTTCATTCCCATGGTGTCAGCCCCCTTTTTATCCGGGTCCTTCCCCGTCTCAAGATTCACCGATTTCGTGATTTGGGAGCTGGTAATATTGACCGGCTCGATGCTAAAGGCAGGCTGAATGCTGACAGGCCCGCGAATACCGATTGATACGGCATCCGATTCCTCTTCCTCTTTTTTTCCCTTTTTAAACGCAAAAACCTGTCCAAAGGCTCTCACATCATACCATGTTTCACATGCCTGTCTGGCATAATCCTCCCGGGTCTTCTTCCCTGTCTTCATCTCTTTCACGCACTCCGCCAGCGCCGGTTCATTGTCTGCTCTGTCCTTTAAAGATCGAAACGTATCTCCTTCCCTGCGGCGCTCATCAGACTGAACAAAAATATTCTGCCCTTCGTCCAACAGCCGGTTGCGAAGTTTACGCTTCAGACAAACATCTGAAACTTCTCCCAACCCTTTATATGTAGTTCTCGGGCGATTTCCATCCAGGGGATCCCCATTCGGATTTGCGTTTTTTGCGGTAAAAACCAGTGCGAAATCAATTTTCTCCTTCAAAGCTGCCATAATCATTTCTCCTTTTCATCCAATATTTCGTTTTATTCAATTCGTTCTTTATAGTAATAATGCAGATAAACACTTCCCAAGGGAATATTGGTATTCCAGCCGTTTTGCTGTAATTGTGCTTCCAACTGTTCCAGGGTGGCCAAGTCTTCCCCTGAAAGTTTTTCCGCATACCTTAGATACGGTTCTAATTTGACTTTCAGATTTTTCCACGTGGATGCCGGCTTCTGGGCAAAAACTGTCATAAATCTCAGTTCATTCGTAGAACGCCTGTCTATATCCCCGGCCTCCCAGATAAAACGTCTTCTCTCTATCCGATCCGCGATCCCCAACTGCCGTCCATACAGGGCGCTCCTCCTGTCCCTGGCCTCTTCCCAATCCTGAGGTTCTCTGAAAAACTGTGTTTTTTGATAGAACGTCTGGCGCATACAGTAATATCCGTGCAGATAGCCGGCGTCTAACGGCGCTGCCTCCTCCCGGTCCGCTTGTAAAAACTGCATCTCCACAAATCCAATCAGCCTCTGGTAATAATCAGCCTTCTTGCCCAATTTTTCCAGATAAGGCTGCAGTTTGTCATGAAGTCTTCCCCAGCTCTCATAGGGTCTAGCCGCAAATACCTGCATCATCTGCATCGCATTGCTCATACCCGTCCGTTCTCCCTCACTGGCTTCCTGCTCCGCGACATCTGCTATCGCCAGCAGACATCCGTACAACTCAGAACGCCGCTTTGGAAGCTCATATGGGACGGTTCCCTCACCCTTCTTTTTTTCGGCAGATTCCCATTTTTGAAAAAGCATCTGTCTCTGACTGGATAAGCCCTGCAAAAATTCCAGTGAGAGCTCTCCACGCTCATATCTGTCCTCTTCCGAAAACTGTTCCTCGATTTTTGCAAAAAGTATCTGATACCGTTTGCTGTCCGGTCCAAGGCCTTTAAAACATGGAATTAGTTTCTCATGGATCCTCGGCCACGTCTCAAATGGATTTTTCACAAACTGCCGCATCAGCCGTACAGCATTTGTCGGGTAATCCCGTCCTTTATCCGTCGTTTTCTCTTCCATAAAGTCCGCCACTGCAAAAAGGCGGCCATACAGGTAATCCCTTCTTTTCGACTCGACCTGCAGCTCTGGGATGAACACCTCGCAAATCTCCCCCCGCCTGCGCTTTTGAAAACAGGATATCATCGCACACGCAGTGTCAACACTGGTTTCCCATGCAGATCTGGACCATTGCCGGTCCTTCCCGCTGACAAACGCAAGAGGCGCACATACCCGGTAAAAGGCACTGCGGACAACATCAATCGGCAGCGGCTGCCTGTCCGCAATACAGACAAGAATTCTGGAGTGCAGTTCCCGCATCAGTTTTGTATGGGACTTCTCACATTTTTTATCCCGTTTTGCCACATTTACCGCATCAGGCCCCATAACGGCGACAGCAATCTGCTCCGGACTCGGGGATGCAATCTCCTTTGTCTTATTTTTCCGGGAATAACTCCACCAGCAGCAATCCGTATACCACTCTTCCAAACGTTTTACGTATTCATTTCCGGAGCACTCCTGATAATAAGTGACCGACATTCTTCCGTCCGTTGCCGCCTCCAGTCCTAATATCACCGCAAAATTTGTCCGCTGTTTATTATAATCGTGGAGTCTGCCGTCATAACCTCGGGCTGCTGCCCTCACTTCCCTGGCATAACTTTCAAATGTATCGATAACCGGCCCTAAGTCCTCTTCTTCCTCTTCCTCATCTTCCAGAAAACCGTTTTTTTCATCAATCGGAACCCTCATGACCGCCCCGTTTGTATTCCACACCACCCATGTCATACCATATTGCTGCATCCCCTGACGCGCGATAAGCCAGGTCAATGCATTATGGGCACGCACAGATGCGTCGAAACTTACCACTGCCGAACTGCGATCATCAACGAAACGTCCCTTGTACTGAAACGGAAATTCGGTATCCTTCGCCGAAATCAGCTTGGCATTTCCCTGCAGCTTCGGGTGATTCTCCATAGCAGGAAGCATTTTACCTTCCACATAGCAAAACGCTCTGGCGCCTGGCAGCTTGTCTGCCAGAAACCGCTCCCAGGACTGTTTGACATCGGCTCTAAGCCATAGATCGTCAGCGCCTTCATCCTGCATCTGGACTGAAAAACAGACCATGGCCTTAGTGTCTTCGCCTGTTCCTTCCCGTGTTTCTGCATTCTTATAATATTTCAATTTCAAATTCGGCTGTGATTCCAAGTCGGTAAGCAATGTATGGCTATCCAAGTATGTATACACAGCACGCAGACAGGCAGGTGCATCGGGCTGTCCGCACCATTCCTTAAGCTGTCCCATATATTGGCTGAACCGCTTTGAATTTTCATCCTCAAAAATCAGATACTTAAGCTGTTCCACCAGGGGAAAAGGAGCTCCATTGTCACCTGTACGGCTCTCTGCCTGCGGCGTACTGGGAATTTCCTGAAATTGAGTTTCGTCCATCAACTCATCTGCCGATACAAACCGTCCGTCCTGCGAGAGCACCACATGGTATTTTACCTTTTTTCGCACAAATCCCAGCGGAACAAGCTTAACCGATTCTTTCGACTGGTCACAGACAATACCGGCATCATACGCCTCGCATAATTTTTGCATCCAACTCATTCGTTTCCCCTCCTTCCCAGGCAAATTCCTGTTGAAGAGCCTCCTCCTCTAAACCGCTGAAGTTGCCGAACTTTTCACCAAATTGTTTCGCTTTCATTGGACGGATCGTCCGCTTCATCTCTTCCGGTATCTCTTCAGGAGGAAGGAACCGAACCACTCCATTTACCATTTTCGGCCTCCAGAATCTGGCGGCCAGAATATCCTGGCCAGTCTCGTCCGGATAATCAAATCCGTGAAACATAACTCCAAATTCCAGTTCCCCATAATGGTCATAATCGCTTTCTCCCTCGCCAAACACACAGGACTCCACATATCCCTGGCACTCTCTCGTCCCCAGGAAAATATCTCTGCGCCCGCCCTTCTCCACCATACGCTTTGCAATATTGTGGTGTTTGTTTTCGTTAAAATCCTGTCCCAGCTCCTCACGCCGGTTCTCATTAAAAATAAAATGTGCCCGAACCTGGTAGGATACATCCGCCAGATAGGTATAGACAGACAACGTATTCTTCGGTGCGACATAGCTGATTGGACGGATATTTTTAGACTCGGTGCGAATTGGCTTCATGATCCGCAGCTCGTCGACAATCCACATAATCGATGGTTTCCAATAGATACTCTCCGTAATCCCTTTCAGCGCCTGATAAGTCGGAAGCATATAACTGAACTTTTCTCCGCCCATTCTGGCAATCGGATCGCTGAACAGTGCATAGTTTCCTGACACGCAGTACTCAATCTGATTTCTGGTTTTCAATACGGCATCCCTCCTTTACATTATGAGCTCCTTCATTTCTTGCGGCGTAATCTTAACTCCAACCCACGGATCATAGTATTCGTCCTTTAAAATAACCACTCCTGTCTCACCCAAAGAAACTAAAGCGCCTTCCCCGGCCAGACGATTAAAAACATTCTCAAATAAATTTACACTGTACTGTTGAGCCTCTTTTAAAAGTTTGATCTCCTCCCCAAGCGTATGACGATCCCCTAATCTTTCTATCAATTCCTTTCCTTGGCCATAGGGAACGATTATGCTTTTTGTTTTCTGGTCTATGACCTGAAAAGCCATGCCTGCTGTCCGAAAGCTCTGATAAAACCGCTTACTTAAATCGGGCAGCGGATTATTCTCATCCCGCAAATTCCCGGCTGCACACCGGCACTCACGGTTGGTTGACAGCATGGTAACCAAATCTGAGTTCCACTCCTTGTATGGATATTTTTCAACTTCCTGTGTATATATCTCCTCTTTTGCAAAGTATTTCTTAATCATCCCCGGATTTCCCAGGTCATCCGGGTTTCCCACATTGCTAAGAAGGCCCATACTGATTTCCTTGCCCTTCTGTATATCTGGCAAACGGCTCAGTTTCTCCTCTGCAAGATTCCATAAATATACGTTTCCCATATCCGCTTCACAGTTGCGGTTACACCGCCCCGCTGCCTGAATCAGGCTTGGAATACCTGCCAAGCTGCGGATTACAGTTGGAAAACTCACGTTGATTCCCGCTTCGATCAATGCCGTGGAAACGCAGCAGACCAGCTTTTTCTTTAGCAGCCAGGCTTTGATCCAGCGCAGTATCTCTTTCCGGTGCATCGGACACATAAGTGTACTCAGATGCACACACAAAATCTCGTCCTCCGCACAGCCTACGGCACATTTTTCCAGTTCCTCATCCGTAAGTCCCTGTCGGATTTGTACCTGCCTGTAATTTAATGCATCCAACCGGTCTGAAACTCCCTGGAACATATTCCAGGCAGCGTCCTTTGTATTTACAATCGCCAGCACAGAGGTTTTCTCCCCGATAAATCCAGCGATGTCATCGGCGGCCTCCTGATAAGTACGTGATTCCATCTGTGGAATATAGGTCACTCGCTTTAATTTTCGATATAACGCCACCATATCCGGCACCAGTTCCTTCGCCTCTAATTCAAGATTGGGCTGCGTCGCCGTACAGAGCAGCACCGTGCAGTTACAAAAATGTACAAGGAATTGAAGTGCCAGCTTAAAAAGCGCCCGGCATTTTTTTGGCAGAGCCTGAACTTCATCAAAAATCAGGACTGAATTTGCAAATCGGTACATTCTCCTCGTCTTGCTGTTGCCCTTCTGAAAAAATGTATCAAGAAACTGAACCAGACTGGTCAAAATAATGTCGCTTCCAAAACGTTCTGTCAACCTGCGATAGTTCTCCTCCTCCGCTTCATCTTCCAAAATGACATTGGAATGATACTCTAATATTGACGGATATTCAGAAAGCGCATCCCGGATATCTTTTGAATTCTGATCCAGGATTGTGTTCATGGGGATTAGGTAAAAAATCCTTCGCTGTTCATTCTTTTTAGCCTGGGCGAGCGCGAATCTCAGGCTCGAATACGTCTTACCGCCTCCGGTGGGAACCGACAGCGTATAGATTCCCGGTCCATATTCTCCCGCAGCTCTGCACCATGCCGATATACTGCGCCGAATAGTGGCCAGTTCTCCTTCTTTGGGGAACTTTTCCACATAAGCTTCAAGTTTAATAAGAAGTTTTTCCCAATCAGGATGAACTTCTTGTGCCATTTCAAATGGATCTTCATCATATTCAAAACAGGCGGAATCCCACCTGTCCGCATCGACGAGAATACTCAGCAAAAGTCTGGCAAGCATTCCCCAGTTAAAAGAATGGCTGTCCAGTCCAAAATCCTTCAACTCCTTACACGCATCTGCAAACAGTTCGTCCAGTTCCTCTGCGGACGCCACCTCCGCATAAAAATTCACCATTGCCTCCCTGTAATAATTCTCCGGCTGTTCTCTCAGCCCGTCTAAATAGGGAGAGCCGCCGGAAGCAGACAGACAGTCCGGCAAACCGGCGTGATGCCCATAAATACATAAAGAAATCAACTGAGCAGTCTGTCTATTCACCGGCTCCGTTTCCATCGTCCACCAACGCCGATGAACATAGAGCGCACCCAGAACGGCGTGATTAGGATGCCTGCTGCCGGTACCCCGAAGATAATTCTGGAAATCTGCGGTTCCCTTCCCAAAATCATGGAGCAGCCCCATTAACTTTGCCAATTTGCTCATCTTCAGCTTTTCGGCTGCCTGGAAGCATAATTTTGCCACATGGAAGCTGTGTTTATTCCAGTCCTGCTCTTTTCCATCGGATTCTCTCCTATGTGCAATAATCGTTAATCCCCCCTTTGCAGTTCAGAAATTTTACTGTTAACT
>CATWBR010000151.1 GCA_958349075.1 uncultured Clostridium sp. | reverse complement strand
CACCACCCCGGCCCCTGGCCTGCCGGCGGCGTCCTCATCTGCTCAATTAAATCCATATCTGAAAGGTCCAAAGGTGAACAAAGATGAAAAAAATTCTGGTAACGCTCCCGGTGACGGCGGAGCAGAGAAAAAGGTATGCGGATATGGCCCCTGAAGCAGAGTTTATTTTTTGCAGGAAAGAGGAAGTCACGGCAGAGACGGTGAGGAGCCTGACTGCGGTCATTGGAAACATCCCGCCTTCCATGATGGCGGAAAATCAGGCGATAGAATGGGTTCAGCTAAACAGCGCCGGAACGGACGGCTACCTGACGAAGGGAGTGCTGTCAGAGACGGCCGTTCTCACCAATGCCACCGGGGCTTATGGCGTGGGAATTGCGGAACATATGACCGGTCAGCTTCTGATGCTTTTAAAAAAGTTTCCGGTCTATCTGGAAAATCAGAAATTACATATATGGAAGGATGCCGGAGCGGTGCGTCCTGTCTGCGGCTCCCGTGTCCTGATCGTCGGCATGGGGGACATTGGAACGGAATTTGCCGTCAGGATGAAGGCATTCGGGGCATATGTGGCTGGACTCCGGCGCACCGTCAGGGTAAAACCGGACTGTGTGGATGAGATGGACACAATAGAAAATCTGGAACGGCAGCTTGCCCTTGCCGATGTGGTGGCCGTCTGCCTGCCTGGGACAAAGGAAACATTTCATCTGTTTTCCGGCCGCCAGTTCGCGGCGATGAAAGAGGGAGCCGTATTTTTAAATGTGGGACGCGGCAATGTTGTGGATACGGGGGCGCTTGTGGAAGCGTTAAAGACGGGAAAACTGTCCGGGGCCTCTGTTGACGTGTGTGAGAAGGAACCTCTGCCCGGGGACGAGGAGCTGTGGGACTGCCCCAATCTTCTGCTTACTCCCCATGTATCGGGAGGCTTCCACCTTCAGTACACCGTGGACCGCATCGTCGATATCAGCCTGAAGAACCTGGCTGCCTACATAAACGGCGGGGAATATTTAAGCGTTGTTGACAGGAGTACGGGGTATAAGGTATCGGGATCTGTATCCGGTTAAAAAGGAAGGGGTCCCCGGACACAGGCATTTTGCAGCAGGGAGAAGGTTTTGCGGTATGCAGGAAGCCGGCTTCCGGAGGAATATACGGAGGAATATACGGAGGAAACAGAAGACACGTATCTGAATAGAATAGACAGGTGAGGGAATAATCTAACTGTTATAGGGTGCAAAAAAAGACAGGGGTAAACGGCTGCGGCCGGAGTGTACGGCAGTGCCGGCACAGATGAGAAAGCGACAAAACCTTGAAAGTCTTGCATTTTTTGACAAAAATATTTATAATAGTGATTATTCTGTTGTAGCTGCGCGGAAAAATGTATCCTATAAGGTCGATTTATGCGTCTTTGGGATACCGGACAGTTACATTTTGTTAAAAAGAGATAAACCGACGGGGAGAGCTGCCCGGAGGCCAGGAGGCATTGTATATGGGAAGTTTGGAAATAATCAAAAAACTGGATCAGGAGATAGAAGCGCCGGCTGACTTTACAAGTCCCGAAAAGCTCTATCAGGAACTGATAGCCAGCATTCGCAAGTATCATCCGTCGGATGACATCTCGATGGTGGAGAAAGCATACGATCTTGCATATAACGCCCATAAGGAACAGAAGCGAAGATCCGGTGAACCGTATATCATTCACCCTCTTTGTGTTGCCATCATACTGGCTGACCTGGAGCTTGACAAGGAGACGATTGTGGCAGGCATCCTGCACGATGTTGTGGAAGACACGGTGATGACGGAGGAGGAACTGACATCCATTTTCGGAGAAGAGGTTGCCCTTTTGGTGGACGGCGTCACAAAGCTGACCCAGATTTCATGGTCCATGGATAAGGTGGAGATTCAGGCGGAGAACCTTCGGAAGATGTTTCTCGCCATGGCAAAGGATATCCGCGTTATCTTAATCAAACTTGCCGACCGCCTTCACAATATGCGGACGCTTCAGTATATGAAGCCGGAGAAGCAGAAGGAGAAGGCCAGGGAGACGATGGACATCTATGCGCCTATTGCCGACCGCCTCGGTATATCGAAAATCAAGACGGAGCTGGACGATTTGTCCTTGAAATACCTGGAGCCGGAAGTTTATTACGATCTGGCGGAGAAGGTGGCCCTCAGGAAGGATGCCAGAGAGGCATTTGTACAGGGCATCGTGAGTGAGGTGAAGAGCCATATCGACGATGCGGGCATTGAGGCGAAGGTGGACGGCCGCGTCAAACATTTTTTCAGTATCTATAAGAAGATGGTAAACCAGGATAAAACCCTGGAACAGATATATGATTTATTTGCAGTGAGAATTGTCGTGGAGACGGTAAAAGACTGTTATGCTGCCCTGGGTGTCATCCATGAGTTGTATAAGCCGATTCCGGGACGTTTCAAGGACTATATTGCGATGCCGAAGCCGAACATGTACCAGTCCTTACATACGACGCTTATCAGCAGCAACGGCCAGCCTTTTGAGATACAAATCAGAACATTTGAGATGCACCGCACCGCGGAATTCGGTATTGCGGCCCACTGGAAGTACAAGGAGAGCGGAAGCGGCCAGACCGCCTCGGACAGCGCGGAGGCAAAACTCGCATGGCTGCGCCAGATTTTGGAATGGCAGCGCGACATGTCGGATAACAAGGAATTCCTGAGCCTTTTAAAGAGTGACCTGGATCTTTTCACCGACAATGTATACTGTTTTACACCGACCGGTGATGTAAAGAACCTGCCGAGCGGTTCCACACCCATCGACTTTGCCTATTCCATCCACAGTGCCGTCGGCAACAAGATGGTGGGGGCCAGAGTCAACGGAAGGCTGGTCAACATCGACTACGTAATCCAGAACGGAGACAGGGTCGAGATAATCACCTCCCAGAATTCCAAGGGACCGAGCAGAGACTGGCTGAAGCTTGTCAAGAGCACACAGGCGAAGAATAAGATCAACCAGTGGTTTAAGACCGAGTTAAAAGAAGACAACATCATGCGCGGCCGCGATCTGATTGACAAGTACTGCCGCACCAAGGGTGTTAACTTTTCAGATATCAATAAGCCGGAATACACGGAGAAGGTCATGAAGCGTTATGCCTTCAAAGACTGGGATTCCGTACTCGCCTCCATCGGCCACGGCGGCCTGAAAGAGGGCCAGATCATCAATAAGATGCTGGAGGAGAGGAATAAGAAGCTTAAGAAGGAAGAGACGGACGAGGCGATTCTGGACGGCATCAGCAGCGAGGGCAGCAAAGTGCCTGTGCTGGCGGCGGGGAAATCCCAGAGCGGTATCGTGGTAAAGGGAATCCACGACCTGGCCGTGCGTTTCTCCAAGTGCTGCAGCCCTGTGCCGGGAGATGAGATTGTCGGTTTTGTCACCCGCGGAAGAGGAATTTCCATCCACAGAACGGACTGCATCAACGTGATCAATCTTCCGGAGGAGGAGAGGGAACGTCTGATTGACGCCGAATGGCAGCAGCCGGAAGGTTCCACCGGCAAGGAGAAGTACTCAACGGAAATCAAGATATTTGCCAATAACCGTATCGGGATGTTTGTCGATATCTCAAAGGTATTTACGGAGCGGCAGATTGACATAACCTCGATGAACGTCAGAACCAGCAAGCAGGGGAAAGCGACCATTATGATGGCATTTGATATTCATGGAATCGAGGAGTTAAATAAGCTGACTGATAAGCTGAGACAAATTGAAGGAGTGTTGGATATCGAGAGAACTGCGGGGTAAACTGGCAGTTTTCTCTTTCTATTAAGAAGACGGTGAAAGGCGGACATGGAATTGGAGATTACAAGACTGGTAGTAGGAATGGTGGAAACCAATTGTTATATTGCAATGAACCCTGATAATAAAGAAGGTGTTATCGTGGATCCTGGGGATAACGCTCCGAAAATCGCCGATGCCTGTGGAAAACTCGGGGCCGCGGTCAAGGGGATTTTACTGACGCACGGCCATTTTGACCATGTGATGGCGATGGAAGAACTGCGTCTGAAATATAAAGCGCCCGTATACGCATCCGAAAAAGAGGCGGAAATCCTGGCGGATCCTGATAAAAACCTTTCCGGCCAGTTTACAGGAGGAGGCCTTCAGTTGAAGGCGGACCGGCTTTTAAAGGATGGCGAAGAATTTGAACTGATCGGATACAGGTTCAAGGTGATACACACACCGGGCCATACCTGCGGTTCCTGCTGTTACTATGTGGAGTCGGAGCACGTGCTTTTCGCCGGAGATACCCTTTTTGAGGGCTCCTACGGAAGAATCGATTTCCCGACCGGCAATTCCAGGGATATGGTGAACTCGGTAGCCAATATCCTGTTTGCCCTTCCGGACGATACCGACGTTTATCCGGGCCATATGGGCTATACGACAATCAAAGATGAAAAGAAATATAATCCGCTGGCCGGATACAGAGGGAGAACATTATGATAGCAATTCTGCTGGATGACAATTCCTTTGAGCAGGATATCAGGGAGCTTTTGATGGCCTTTTACCCGGGTGAAGCGTTTACCCATAAAAGAGAGGAAGCGGACACGGCCAAATTCCTCGTAAAAGGCGGAAGAAATGGTGTCACCTTTGACCTCTCCATCGAGGACAACGAGGGACCCATGGAGGAGAGAATCATTCATTTTGCCTCCGTCAGACCGGATTTTACCAGCCGGTTTGAGACAAAGAACCTGATTAAGCGGACACTTTACGGCCTGCTTCGCACCCGCACGGGAAAGGAGCTTCCCTGGGGAACGCTGACCGGAATCCGTCCTGCCAAGATCGCGATGACAAAGCTTCTGGAAGGGCATGACGAAGAGTGGGTCCGCTGCTACATGAAGGAAACATACTATACAGGCGAAGAGAAGATTGAACTGGCCATCGACGTGGCAAAGAGGGAGCTTGAACTGCTCGCACCCGTGGATTATAAAAGGGGATACAGCCTTTACATCGGAATTCCGTTCTGTCCAACCACCTGTCTTTACTGCTCATTTACCTCTTTTCCGATTGGAAAATGGGAGGGAAAGACGGGGCTGTATCTGGATGCCCTGTTTAAGGAGATGGATTATGTTGCCGACAGGATGAAAGGACGTCCCCTGGACACTATTTATTTTGGGGGAGGGACACCGACTTCGTTAAGCCCCGAAGATCTGGAAACTCTTCTCAGCAGACTGGAATCCACATTTGATACGGCCCATGTCCGGGAATTCACCGTGGAAGCGGGCAGGCCCGACAGCATTACAAAAGAAAAGCTGCAGGTACTTAAGGCTCATGGGATCACGAGAATTTCCATCAATCCGCAGACGATGAACCAGAAGACGCTCGATCTCATCGGCCGCCGCCATACGGTGGAAGATGTGAGGGAGAAATTCCACCTGGCCCGGGGGCTGGGATTTGATAATATTAACATGGACCTCATCGTCGGACTTCCGGAAGAGACCATCGATGATGTGAAAAATACAATGGAAGAAATAAAATCGCTGGCTCCGGACAGCGTCACCGTGCATTCCCTGGCAATCAAGAGAGCGGCCAGGTTAAATATGTTCAAAGAGCGCTACGGTGATTTGAAGATTGTGAACACACAGGAAATGATAGATATGACTGCGCGATGCGCCCACGAGATGGGGCTGTATCCCTACTATCTGTACCGGCAGAAAAATATGGCCGGGAATTTTGAGAATGTAGGTTATGCCGCCCCGGGAAAAGAATGTATTTACAATATCCTGATCATGGAAGAGAAGCAGACGATCATGGCCTGCGGGGCAGGCACTACGACCAAGGTGCTCTACCCGTCTGAGAACAGGCTGGAGAGGGCTGAGAATGTCAAGGATGTGGAGCAGTATATCGGGCGCGTCGGCGAAATGTTCGAGAGAAAAGAAAAGCTGATCGCGGTTATGGAATAAATGCGGTGAAAAAGTGCTTGCAAAATTACCAATGTCTGCTACTATGGTTTTTAGACATAAAACGGCCGGCTTACAAAGCAAAGACAGACGGTAAAATTGGCGGCGGCTGCTCACGGAGTGGACAGCGGCATTTGCGAACAACAAAGAATAAGGAGTGAAGACTATGGCATTAAAGAAAAAACCGGTAACCGGAATGAAGGATGTTCTTCCGGCAGAGATGGAACTCAGAGATTACGTGTTAAACATCATTAAAGACACTTACAGAGGATACGGCTTTTCCTCAATTGAAACTCCTTGCGTTGAACATATTGAGAATCTGACAAGCAAACAGGGCGGCGATAATGAGAAACTGATCTTCAAGATTTTAAAGCGCGGCGAGAAACTGAACCTGGAGACCGCAGAAACCGATGCGGATCTGGTGGAAGAGGGACTCCGCTACGATCTGACCGTACCGCTGTGCCGCTATTATTCCAACAATGCGGCCAACCTGACCACTCCTTTTAAGGCGCTTCAGGTAGGCAGTGTATGGCGTGCCGACAAACCCCAGAAGGGCCGTTTCAGACAGTTCGTACAGTGTGATATTGATGTTCTCGGAGACGGAACCAACCTGGTGGAGATCGAGACGATTCTGGCTATTACAAAGACGCTTACAAGAATCTGTCCGGACAAGGCTTTCACCGTGCGTGTCAATGACCGTGCCATCTTAAAGGGCATGGCTGATTACAGCGGTTTCCCGGAGGGCGAGACCGACAGAGTGTTTATCATTCTGGACAAGATGGACAAGATCGGCCTTGACGGCGTTGCACAGGAGCTTCTGGAGGCGGGATATGCCAAAGAATCCGTGGATAAATATACGGATCTCCTTGGTAATATCGAGAATAACGCAGACGGCGTGAGGAAGCTGGGCGAAAAGCTGGCCTCCGTTATGGATCCTGAGAAGGCAGAGAACCTGGCCTATATTATGGAAACCGTAAGCGAGATCAACGACGTTAAATGCGGCCTTGAATTTGATCCGACCCTGGTAAGGGGTATGGGTTACTATACGGGAACCATCTTCGAGGTTTCCATGGAAGGATTCGGCGGCTCCGTAGCAGGCGGCGGCCGTTACGACAAGCTGATTGGCAAGTTTACGGGCGTGGATACACCGGCCTGCGGAATTTCAATCGGTTTCGAGCGTATTATCACCATCCTGATGGAGAGCGGTTTCAAGATTCCGTCACTGGTTGGCAAGAAGGTATTCCTGTTCGAGAAGAACCTTAACAAAGAGCAGTTTAAGAAGGTGCTTCAGGCGGCTCAGGAGGAGAGGGCGAAGGGCGTCCGCGTGGCCGTGGCCCAGATGAATAAAAACAAGAAATTCCAGAAAGAGCAGCTTATGAAGGAAGGATTTGAGGAGTTTGTAGAGTTCTACAAAGATTCCATCTGATTTCCAGCCGGTTAAGGGAATCGCGGAAAGCGCGTTTTACCGGAAACAAGTGAAAGGTTATCACGGCGGCCCCGTACAGGGGCTGCCGTACATCAAATACTAAATCAAGATACAGTTACAAAAATCAGGAGGAAACAAACATCATGGCAGAATCAATGGCAGGGCTGAAACGTTCCCACCGCTGTACGGAATTATCCACCGCGAATATCGGTGAGACGGTGACGGTAATGGGCTGGGTTCAGAAGAGCAGAAATAAAGGTGGAA
The DNA here is from genome assembly GCA_958349075.1 of uncultured Clostridium sp. Lineage (GTDB taxonomy): Bacteria > Bacillota > Clostridia > Lachnospirales > Lachnospiraceae > Otoolea. Next base: position 2,030 of record CATWBR010000151.1, on the reverse strand, counting down.
TCATTTTCGTGGATTTAAGGGACCGTTCCGGCCTCTTACAGATCATTTTTGAGGAATCGGACTGTGGAGCCGAGAGCTTTGCCAAGGCGGAAAAGCTCAGAAGCGAATTTGTTGTCGCCGTTACCGGTAAAGTGGAAGCACGTTCCGGCGCGGTCAATGAGAACCTGAAGACGGGCGAGATTGAGATCAGGGCCAACTCCCTGCGCGTGCTCGCCGAATCGGAGACGCCTCCTTTCCCAATCGAGGAGAATTCGAGAACAAAAGAAGAGCTTCGTCTGAAATACCGCTATCTGGATCTCAGAAGACCCGACCTTCAGAAAAACCTGATGATTAGAAGCCGGGTTGCCATCCTGACCAGAAAATTCCTGGCCGAGGAAGGCTTTCTGGAGATTGAAACACCGACGCTTATCAAGAGCACGCCGGAGGGAGCCCGCGACTATCTGGTGCCCAGCCGTGTTCATCCGGGGGAGTTCTATGCGCTTCCGCAGTCCCCGCAGCTTTTAAAGCAGCTTTTAATGTGTTCCGGTTATGACCGTTATTTCCAGATTGCAAGATGCTACCGTGATGAGGACCTGCGCGCGGACAGACAGCCTGAATTCACACAGATCGATATGGAACTTTCCTTCGTGGATGTGGAGGATGTGCTGGATGTCAACGAAAGACTGTTAAAGACATTATTTAAAGAAATCTGCAACTACGATCTGGAACTTCCGATCCGGAGAATGACATGGCGCGAAGCGATGGAACGCTATGGCTCCGATAAACCGGATCTGCGTTTCGGCATGGAACTTAAGAACGTGTCGGAAACAGTAAAGGACTGCCAGTTTGTTGTATTTAAGGGAGCATTGGAGAACGGCGGTTCCGTCCGCGGCATAAACGCCGAAGGACAGGGAGCAATGCCGCGTAAGAAGATTGACGCCCTCGTAGAATATGCCAAAGGTTTTGGAGCCAAAGGCCTGGCTTACCTGGCTATCCAGGAGGACGGAAGCTACAAATCCTCTTTTGCAAAGTTCATGACAGGGGAGGAGTTAGACGCCCTTGTAAAAGCCATGGACGGAAAACCCGGCGATCTGCTTCTGTTTGCCGCCGACAAGGACAAGGTGGTATTCGATGTACTCGGAAACCTCCGCCTGGAACTGGCGAGACAGCTTGACCTGCTGAAGAAAGATGATTTTAAATTCCTCTGGGTTACGGAATTCCCGCTGTTTGAGTATTCCGAGGAGGATGAGAGATATGTGGCGGTACATCATCCATTTACAATGCCGATGGAGGAGGATCTTCCTCTGATCGACACCGATCCGGGTGCGGTGCGCGCCAAAGCGTACGATATCGTGCTGAACGGTACGGAGATGGGCGGCGGTTCCGTCCGTATCCATCAGGCGGACGTACAGTCCAAGATGCTGGAAGTTCTGGGCTTCACGCCGGAACGCGCGAACGAACAGTTCGGATTCCTCTTAGAGGCATTCAAATACGGAGTGCCGCCTCACGCAGGGCTGGCTTACGGCTTTGACCGTATGGTTATGCTGATGGTGGGAGCAGACAGCATCCGCGACGTCATTGCATTCCCTAAGGTAAAGGATGCGTCCTGTCTGATGATGGAGGCTCCTGCGTCGGTGGATGACAAACAGCTTGATGAACTCAGCATTGCAGTTGCGATTGCCGGTATGGAAGAATAATTGAATTGTAAATGCCACGCTCTATCACGTTTCCGGCAGCCAGGTTCCGCCGTGTACGGAAGCGTAAAAAAGGGACACTTTTTAAAAGGTGTCCCTTTTTTGACGCTCATTATCAGGAATCAGGATTTTTTCTGCTCCGGATATTCCACGGCGAACGCGTTCAGTGATGATATTTCGGCCGCTATGGCTGCGGGGCTGGATGCTCACGTCAGCAAGCCATTGGACATTGAGCTGTTTTGCGTGCTTATTGTTATTACTTTATTTTTTAGACAGAAGATATTTCACGATGTAATGATATGCGAGAACCGTATAAATGGGTATCACCACAATATAAGATGCAATATTGAATAAGGT
>CATWBR010000150.1 GCA_958349075.1 uncultured Clostridium sp. | reverse complement strand
ATTTTTAACAGTTTAGCACCCTTGTGGAACATCGCTTGCTGAACATATGTAATTTATCTTCGGTATGAAAATCCGGGCGCGCCGGTTTTTATAAATCTGTGAATACGGTGAAATGCACATTATAAACGTTTCACCGTCAACTAATCATAAGGAGGACGGCTATTATGGGCCAATTGTTATCAGAAGAACTGCTTGATATCCAGAAAATGGCACGGGAGTTTGCCGAAACCAAGATACACCCCATATCAAAGGAATGGGATCTGATAGGTGATACGCCCGTAGAACTCTATCGGGAGGCTGCGGGGCTGGGATATACATCTCTTGATATACCTGAACACCTGGGAGGCGCAGGGCTGGGTGCCCTGGCCAGTTCCTTAATGTCGGAAGAATTCGGAAAAGCGGATGCCGGCTTCGCCACGACCATCCAGTCCAGCAATCTGGCTCTGATTCCCATTCTTCTGGCCGGAAGCGATGAACAGAAAAAATATGCGGCAGAAATTGTTGTCTCGGGAGGATTGGCGTCCTTCTGCCTCACGGAGCCAAACGCCGGATCCGATGCCGGCGCTATACGCACCAGAGCAGTAAAACAAGATGGGGAGTACATTATTAACGGCCGCAAATGTTTTATCACTAATTCTCCCCACGCCCAGTTTTATATCGTGTTTGCAAAAACCGACATGGATGCCGGAACAAGGGGCATATCGGCTTTCCTGGTAGAACGCGGCCGCCCCGGCCTCTCCATCGGAAAACATGAAGATAAGATGGGAATCCGGCTTTCCACAACTGCCGATGTGATATTGGAAGACGTCCGTGTCCCGGAAGACCATCTGTTGGGCAAGGAGGGCCGCGGCTTTCATCTCGCCATGCAGACACTCGACAGAACCCGTCTTGAATGTGCGGCTATCTCCGTCGGAATCGCTCAGCGGGCGCTTGATCTGAGTATCGAATATGCCAAAACCCGGGTGACCTTTGGAAAACCCATTGCCAAACTCCAGGCAATCCAGTTTATGCTGGCGGACATGGAAATCAGATGCCAGACTGCGAGGAGCCTTGTCTATGACTGCGCACGGCGGGTCGACACCGGCACCGTAGACGGAAAAATGAACGCTATCGCAAAGGCCTATGCATCCGAGGCCGCTATGCAGAACGCCCTCGATGCAGTCCAAATACTTTCCGGATACGGCTACTCCAGGGAATACGAGGCCGAAAAGCTGATGCGTGATGCCAAAATCTTCATGATTTTTGAGGGAACCAACCAAATCCAGAGAGTTGTGATAGCGGGCCACATATTAAAAGACTAATTGTAAAGGAGAATCTGATTATGAGCGATTTATTATATGAGAAACAAGGTGAGATAGCCAAAATTATCATCAACCGGCCATCCAAACGCAACGCCTTAAACTCCGCCGTCCTGAGCGGTATTGACGAATCCCTGCAGAAAGCGGCCGCAGATCCGCAGGTCCGCGTCGTAATTCTCTGCGGAGCCGGTGAGAAAGCCTTTACCGCCGGTTTTGATTTAAAAGAATCCATGGAAAACGATATTACGGATGTTGTAGAGCGGCGCGCCGACACCTCTGATGAAATCGAGTTTTTCCTGCGAATGTGGCGTTTCCCGAAACCGATTATAGCAGCGGTACAGGGATACTGCATTGGTGGGGGCGTCACCCTGGCCATGCTGAGTGATCTAATCATCGCATCCGAGGATGCTTCATTCGGCAACCCTGAAATCCTTCTCGGTTACATGCCTGAAATCCCGATGGAAATATGGAAGATGCCGTTTAACAAGGCAAGGGAATTTTTCTATATGAGTAAGTATTTCACTGCAAAAGAAATGGCTGACATGAATGTGGTAAATATGGTGGTTCCTTTTGAAAAGTTGGAAGAGGAGGCTGTAAAAATGGCCGAACGCATCGCGCTCGTCCCGCCGGAAAGCATGAGAATGCTCAAGCATTCACTAAATAAGTGCTGCGAACTTCAGGGATTTCTCTCCACTATTGATTTCGTCGCTGAAATGTTTAATCTGGGGCGGACCTATATGCAGACATCCCAGGTAGGGGAGTTTAAAGACGATATTAAAAGCGGTGGCTTAAAACAGGCCTTAAATAAAAAATACAATCAGTAATTCCGGAGGTTTAACATGGAACATTTATGGGAAAAGGAGTATGAGAGCAAGAGAATCAGCGCTGAAAAAGCAGCATCTCTTATCCAAAACGGGGACAGCCTGACCTCCGGTGGCCGGGAGCCTGCCACCTTTCTGGAGGAACTGGGCCTGAGAACCGATCTGAAAGATGTTATTTACTACTGCTTTGAGGCCAACTTCCTTCACCTTTTAAAGAACCTGGGAAAGGGAATAACCGCATACACCAGTTTTCTGGACAACATTAACAGAGGTTATGCGGAGCAGGGTCTTCTTAACTATCTCCCCAGCGGCTTTTCGGGTTTTAAGAAAAACGCCCTGAAGGGCCTTAAATGCAACGTCGCGCTCCCAACCGTCTCCAAACCGGACAAAGACGGCTATGTGTCGCTCGGCAACTCTGCCGATCTGATAGCGGACGTCTGCCGCGAAGCCACAATGGTAATTGCGGAGATTAACGAACATATCCCATTTGTTCACGGTGATAACGTGATGCATATATCGGAATTCGACTATATCGTGGAAGGCCGGGGATACCCGATGAACAGACGCCAGATCGACGATTCCGACGACAGAAGGGAAATCTATCAAAAAATTGGAGGTTACCTTTCGGAGCTGGTGGAAGATGAGGCAACTCTCGAGGTCGGCATCGGAAGACTGAATTCTTCCTCCATGATGTACCTGGAAAATGCCCGTGACCTGGGGGTCCACACCGAAATTTACGGCGATATCTTCATGGAACTCACCAAAAAAGGGTTTATTACAAACAGGAAGAAAACCCTCAATCCGGGAGTATCCGTCTGTACGCAGATCGTAGGCTCCAAAGAACTTTTGGATTATGCGACCAACAACCTGGAAATCCGGCTGAACCGGTGCAATAACGTACTGAACCCCGGCATCGTGGCAGAAAATCATAAAATGACCGCTATCAATAATGCCATCCAGATGGATCTCCTGGGGCAGGGCAATGCGGAATATCTGAAAGGCATCCAGTACTCCGGGATGGGAGGAATCGGCGATTTTGCCACGGGAGCCGCTAACTGCCCCGACGGAAAATCTATCATTGTCATTGAATCCACAACACGAAACGGGAAATATTCCAAAATTGTGCCGTATTTTACACCCGGAACTCCTGTTTCACTTAACCGTATCTCTGTAGAATATGTGGTCACGGAATATGGCGTCGCCACCCTGATCGGTAAATCCGTTCCGGAGCGCACAAGAGAAATGATCCGGATTGCTCATCCCGCTTTCCGGGAAGAACTGGCGCATGAGGCTGCGAACCTGGGCATGCTTCTGTAACATGAAACATTTAGAAAGGGGAATTATATGAGTAATTTAACAATTGTTCTGGTAATTTTGGTGATTTACATGGTCTTAATGGTTCTAATCGGACTGCAGGGGCGGAAACACAGCTCCAGCATGCAGGACTTCCTCACTGCCGGTAAGCAGGGAACCCTGCTTCTTGTAACCGGTTCCTTCATGGGTTCTCATATTGGTAACGGTATCGTCGTGGGCGGTGCCGAGTACGGCGCAACCTACGGCATAGGCGGCATGTGGTATGGGGTCGGAGCCGCGATTTCCTTCTATCTCTTTGCCATTTTTATCGCCAGAGTCGTTTATCGGAATAATTACGTCACATTGTCCGATTTACTGGAAGAGCGTTACGGCGATAAGATGACTTCCATTGCCGTCGCCATCTTAAACGCGGTGTCCAATATTGCAATTATGGCAGGGCAGATTATGGCAGGCCAGCGCCTTTTTGAATACATCGGCTTAAATCCACTGGTCGGAGCCATCACCACCACCACGATCGTAATCATCTACTCCTCCCTTTCCGGTCTGTGGGGCGTTATGATGACAGACGTTATTCAGGTAACGGTTATCATTATCTCAGTGATAGGAACAATTATTTATATTGCCGCTCAGGGCGGTTTTGCAATTATGGCTCAGAACCTTCCGGCGCAGAGCTATGAACTGATACCTTTCGACGGTGAAACCTTTATTATGATGCTGGGGCCAACAGCGCTGTTCGGGCTTGTCTCTTCCACCGGTTTCCAGAGAACCGTCTCCTGTAAGAAAGAAAAGACTGCCATACTGGCTCCGATTCTGGGCGCAACCCTGATTCTTCTGTTTGTTCCGCTTCCTGTACTCATTGGTATGTACGGCAAGGCATTATGGCCGGATGCCGCCAGCGGCACCATCATCTTCCAGGTATTATTTGAAGCTATGCCTCCGCTTCTGGCAGGACTCTTAATTGCTTCCATCTGCGCGGCCGTCATGTCTACCAGCGACGGTGTACTCGTAACAATTACAGCCAACATTGTAAGTGATATTTACCATAAACACATCAACCCGGACGCCGATGAAAAGAGCCTCGGATGGCTGAGCCGCGTATCTTCTGTTGTAATAGGTTTCTGCGCATTAATTATAGCACTCCAGTTCAGCAGCCTGATTTCCCTGCTGTCCATGTCCTACACACTGATAACGGCTGGAGGACTGGTCATGATCGTAGGCGCTATTTTCTGGAAAAAAGCCACCCGGCAGGGAGCTATAGCCAGCTTTATCGCAGGAGTTGCCTGCGTAATCATCAATAAGCTGGGCGTGTCCCTTCCTTATGCCTCTGTATTTCCTTTGATTCCGTCTTTCCTTGCCTATGTAATTGTGAGCCTGATGACACAGGAAAAGAATAGGGCAGTAAACTGAGAAACAGTAAAACTATAATGATAAAACAGGAGGAAACATGAACATTCTGGTTTGTGTGAAACAGGTTCCGGATACGACTGAAATCAAAATTGATCCGGTGACAAATACCCTGATCCGAAACGGGGTGCCAAGCATTGTAAATCCCTACGACGCCTATGCGCTGGAGGCGGCCATCCGGCTGAAGGAAGAATACGGCGGTCATATAACCGTCCTTACCATGGGACCAGAGCAGGCAGGAGCCGCCCTTAAAACCTGTCTCTCCGTCGGAGCCGATGAGGCCTGTCTCTTAAGTGATCGTGCCTTCGGCGGATCCGACACACTGGCCACCAGCTTTATCCTCTCTCAGGCAGTACATTATCTGGAAGCAAAGAAGGGAACTTTTTCCCTGATTCTCTGCGGCAAGCAGGCCATTGACGGTGACACTGCACAGGTCGGGCCTGAGATGGCGGAGCATCTTGGCAGAACCCAGATTACCTGTGCATCCGAACTATCGTTAGAAGACGGCTGCGTGCTGGTAAAGCGGGAGAGCGACGACGGATACGATCGGATCCGCGGGGAACTGCCGGCCGTTGTCACCGTGAGCCGGGTACCCGGAGAAATCCGTCTTCCTTCCGTCCGCGGCAGGATGCAGGCCAACAGGGCCCGGATCGAAACAATTACAGCGGACGCTTTGGGGATTGACACACTGTGCTGCGGCCTGAAGGGATCTCCCACCAGGGTAAAAAAGACATTTACCCCGGTCCGGGCAAAATCAGGAACGCTTGTCAAAGGTGTCGACGCTGAAGAATCCGCCAGAATCCTGGCCTTTTTCCTGGCCTCAGAAAAGCTGATATAAGGAGGGAACAGCCAATGAATCTATCGGAATATAAAAATGTATGGGTATTGATAGAGACAGATCATGGTAAGGCAAAACCGACAGGTTTTGAACTTCTCTCACCCGGCCGCCGGTTAGCCGACAAAGCCGGAGAGGAACTTCTGGCCGTCGTGATCGGATATAATGCCGGGGAAGCGGCCGGACAGGCGGTCCAATATGGAGCCGATAAGGTAATCCTGGTAGATGGCCCCGAATATGATAGTTACTCAACAGATGCCTCTGCTGACTGCCTCACCAGACTGATTGAGAAATATAAACCATCCGTGTTTCTGCTCGGCGCAACAAATAACGGCCGCGATCTCGGGCCCCGAGTTGCCTGCAGGCTGAAAACAGGACTGACAGCGGACTGCACTTCCCTGGATATTGACGGGGAAACCGGGAATGTAGCCTGGACACGTCCGGCTTTCGGCGGCAATTTGATGGCTACTATCCTCTGTCCGGAACACCGGCCGCAGATGGGAACCATCCGTCCCGGAGTGTTTAAAAAACCGGCTGCCAAAGCAGCCGGTGATATGCCGGAACCGTCATCTTACCTCATTAAAGAAGAAATCCATATACCCGAAGATAAAATCCGTACAAAGCTTGTGGAGCAAATCCACGAAGCCGCCCAGGCACTCAACCTGACCGACGCCGAAATCATTGTGTCAGGCGGCAGGGGAATAGGAAAGCCGGAAAACTTCTCCTATATACGCGATCTGGCCGATACACTGGGAGGAGCCGTGGGCTCCTCCAGGGCCTGTGTGGACGCAGGCTGGATTCCCCATGCCCACCAGGTGGGACAGACCGGCAAAACGGTAGCCCCAAAGCTCTATATTGCCTGTGGCATCTCCGGAGCCATTCAGCATCTGGCCGGAATGTCCGGCTCAGATCGTATCGTAGCCATCAACAAAGACAAGGACGCCCCCATCTTTGAGATTGCCGATTACGGAATTGTAGGCGATCTTCTGGACGTAATTCCGGAGTTGATAAAGGAAATAAAGAGGTTAAGAGCCGTAGATTAAGCAGCTCCTGTTTCGATTTTATTATTCCCAACTGAAATCATACACATTGTAGAAGGACCAGGGGCTGACTACAACACCTTTCAATTCCTTTTTAATCGCGATATTATTAAATCCGCTCACCGTAGGGATAACAGGCACATCCTCACTGAGTTTGATGAGCAGTTTTTCGTAGATAGCCGCTCTGTCATCCTCATTGAGGGTGACGCGTGCCTCTTCCAGATACTGGTCGGCCAGAGGATCGGCGTACTTACTGAAGTTCTGGACTTCAATCTGTGCGGAGTGAATGGTCGGATACAGTGTTTCATCGACCGTCGGGGCCGTATAGGTGCCGCTTCCAACAATCAGATTGGCTTCACCGTTCAGGCAGGCTGCCTCATATGCAGAACGCTCCATCTGGGAGATTTTCAGCTCTATGCCGATTTCAGCCAGCGAATTCTGAAGAATCTGGGCAAATTTGGAGTCCTGCGGGGAGTAAAGGATGGCCGTAAGCGGCTCGCTTCCGTCGATTCCTTCCGCTGCCAGCAGCGACTTTGCCTTTTCCAGATCGTAAGGATATTTTGCCACCTTGTCGGTATATCCCAGGTAATTTTCCGTTACAAAGGTATCCATAATCATACCGTTTCCGTCGAGGATTCCGTCCAGCATCGCCTCTTTATCTATCGCATAGCAGAGAGCCTGACGTGCTTTTACATTGTCAAAGGGCGGCTTTTCCGTATTGACCTGGATAAAGGAAAGCCCAAAGGTTGGACCCTGCAGCATTTCCAGCTTTTCGTTTTCCTCGATACGTTTTACGCTTGACTGCTGTACCAGAATATATGTATCAATATCGCCTGCCTCCAGGCTCAGAATCGCCGAGTTCGGATCCGTGATCACACGGTACTGTAAATTCTTAATCGGGGCCGGTCCCAAATGATAATTCTCATTTGCCACCATCGTGAGCAGTTCTCCTCGCTTCCAGTCTACAACCTTGTATGGCCCCGTCGTAACCGGATTGTTGAAAAATTCACTCTCCCCCTGTGCCTCATATGCCGTCTTGCTGAAAATACCCGCTGTCGGAAGCGCCATGGAAAATAGAAATTCCGGGTAAGGGCCGTCAAGTGTCACTTTGACATGGCTGTCATCCACTTTATCAACTGCCTTCACACGGGCAAAACTCGGCACTGCCAACGGTTTTGTCATTCCTCTCTGAAGGGAGAATACCACATCGTCCACGGTCATATCACTGCCGTCGGAAAATTTGACTCCCTGCTTAATCTGGAAAACATATTCGGTTCCGTCGTCGGAAATCTCCCATGACTCGGCCAGACACGGTCTGATCTCATATGTCTCATTATCCATCCTGAGAAGCGGATCATAGAGAACCGTGTTAACACGCATTCCGTTTCCGTCCAGGTTATTATGCGTGTCAAGGTTGGGCGTATCACCGGGCTGCCCCATTATGATTGTGTCCTTGGCAGCCCCCTCTTTGGATTCCACCTCGCCACTGCCCGTTTTTGCCTGGCATCCTGCCAGAGATAATGCCATTGCTGCTGCCAAAACGATTGAAATAGCTTTTTTCATATCCCTCTCCTTTTCCTTTTACTGTCTTAATATTTCTTCTTGGTATCTCTTTTGGGTATCTCTTCTTGATATCTCTTCTTGATATCTCTTAATTATATTTTCCAGGTTCCCTCTTCCATCAGCACTACAGAGGTCCCATTTCCATCCTCGGCCGTCACTCTGAGTTCTTCCGAGCCTATCATGAAATCTACATGAATGCTGCACTGGTTCAGTCCTGCATTTTCGAGCTCATCCTCCGTCATCGATGACGCTCCCGGCACGCCGCTTGTGAGAGCCCGCCCCAAAGCCATATGGCATACCGCGTTCTCATCCAGAATGGTATTATAATAGATCGTCCCGGTCTGATAAATAGGTGACGTGACGGCAACCAGAGCTGTTTCCCCAAAATAGCATGAGCCTTCGTCGGTTTCCAATATTCCCTTCAGTGCTTCAAGCCCCGAATCCGCCCCGTATTCAACCACTCTTCCGTCCTTTATTACAAGCCGCATCCCCTCTATCAGGGAACCGTTATAATTTAACGGCATTGTTGCCGCCACAGTTCCGTTGATCCGGCGTTTATGAGGCGCCGCAAACAGTTCTTCCGTAGGAATATTGGGAATGTATTCCCTCCCCGTCCTCTTATTGATATCACATCCGCCGGTCCAGCCGGAATTTTCAGCCAGCTCTACGGTCAGATCCGTACCCGGGCCCTCAAACTTGAGTTTTCTGAGATTCATCGCATCCAGAATTGCCTTTTTCTCCTGCAGCCCGCGCTTATGATCCAGCCAGGCCTGTACCGGATCTTCCCGGTCCAGACGCAGGATCGGGATTAGAGCCTCCCACAGCCTTTGAACGGCTTCCTCTCCCTTTAGTCCGGGATATACCGTTTCTGCCCATCCGACAGACGGGAGAGAGCTCTTAACCCATGTAACCCCCTTTGCCGACCTGGCCTTATTGTAACGTCCCCCCGACCTGGCCCGGAGTTTCCTGACAGCCATAAGCTTCTCCGTCAGCGCCGGGTCTGCACCGCCAAATACCGGCGGCTGCAGATCCAGGATTGCCACGCCCTGTTTTGCATAACTGCACATGTAATCCGTCACCCACTCCGGGTAATAATCCAGATATTCTCCCCGTGAATGGAGACACCTCTGCCGGTCTTCCTCCGGATCTGCGTAATCGCACCGCACATAGGCCGCACCCGCCTCATAGGCCGTCTCCGTCACCGTCCGGACAAATTCGTAGTTCCACGGAGCCGCATTGATCACCATCACTTCCCCCGGCTGCAAATCCACAGCCGCCCGAATCAGCACCTCGGCATATTTACTGTAATAATCTGTATACAGAACGCTCCCCCCCTCTCTTCTCCTGTTGGTTCAGGCAGAAATTCCAAAAGTTTTTTGCTGCCCTTTACTATACATACGTGTATGTTTGCATAT
>CATWBR010000149.1 GCA_958349075.1 uncultured Clostridium sp. | reverse complement strand
ATATAGATTAGTTTTATCAAAACGAATCCTGTATAATGAAACCAAACGGCAAAATAAAAAAATGCGGCCGTCAGGAGGTAGAATTATGGATCTCAAATGGAATGCTGACAAATATACTCAGGATTTTTCGTTTGTGCACGAATACGGCAATGACGTGATTAAACTGATCGACCTGGAGAACAGGGCATCCGCGCTGGATTTAGGATGTGGAAACGGTGCTCTTACAAACAGGCTGTCAGAGCTGGGGTTAAAGGCATGCGGCCTGGATGCCTCCCCCGAACTGCTTAAAATCGCCGGGGAAACTTATCCCGGGCTTGTTTTTTATCAGGGGGATGCGGCAGAGTTTACACTGCCGGAAAAGGTGGACATCGTCTTTTCCAATGCGGTGCTTCACTGGATTGCCAAAGAAAAACAGGCTGATGTGCTGCGCTGTGTGTACCGGACGCTGAAAGACCGGGGACAGTTTGTCTTTGAATTTGGAGGAAACGGGAATAATGTCCTGATTCACGGGGCGCTCAGGCAGGCATTTGCGGACAGGGGCCTTGGATACAAGATGCCCTTCTATTTTCCCACGATTGGGGAATATGCTTCCCTGCTTGAAGAAACCGGTTTTAAAGTAGTCTACGCCACATTATTCGACAGACCCACCGAACTGAAGGGTGATAATGGCCTGTATGACTGGATTGATATGTTTATAAAGACTCCTTTTGACGGCGTGGACAAGGCGGTGAGATGTGAAATCATCGGTGATGCGGTGGAACGGCTGAGGGAAAAGCTGTACCGTGAAGGGAAATGGTATTCCGACTATGTAAGGATAAGGTGCAAGGCGGTAAAGATATAAGGATAAGAGGCACACGGAAAAGGAAATGATTGTATTTTAACAAGCAGCCGCTTCGGCAGGGAGGAATAAAGGATGGCATCCATACTGGGAATTGATATCGGAACATCGGGAACGAAGGCCATGCTGTTGGATGAAAAGGCGGGCGTCATAGGCGTGGAGAGCGGGAAGTACGATGTTTCCATACCGCAGATCGGGTACTCGGAGCAGGACCCGGATTTATGGTGGGAGGCTGTGCTGTCCTGTCTTTCCCGTCTCAGGGAGAAGTACGGCCGATATTTTGAAGCGGTTGCAGCCATAGGGCTTTCGGGGCAGATGCACGGCCTCGTGATGACAGATGAAAACGGCCGCCCGATCCGGCCTGCCATCCTGTGGCAGGATCAGCGTTCGGAGGAAGAGTGCCTGGAACTTACAGAATTAATCCCGGAGCGGATCTTGAAGGAGAGCCTGTGCAACAGAATCTTTCCCGGATTTGCACTGCCGTCGCTTTGCTGGGTGAAAAAGCATGAACCGGAATGCTTTGACAGGATTTATAAAGTCATGCAGCCGAAAGACTACATCCGTTATAAGATGACCGGCATGTTTGGGGCGGAGGCCACAGATGCATCGGCTTCCCTGATGTTTGATATTGTAAAACGCGATTGGGCATGGGAACTTCTGGACCTTTGCGGCCTGCCGCGCACTATATTCCCGGAGTGCCGCGAGTCGGGGGAGGTACAGGGCCGGATTAGCCGCGAATGTGCCGTGCAGACAGGCCTTGGCGAGCCGGTGCAGGTCATCTTCGGCCTGGGGGATCAGCAGGCTCAAAGCATAGGAAACGGAGTGTTTAAAGAGGGAACCTTTATCTGTAACATTGGAACCGGAGGACAGGTATCTGCTTTTTCAAAAAATCCGGTTTACGACCCATTGTTCAGAACACAGACCTTCTGCCACGGCGTGAACGGGGGCTATACCATTTACGGCGCGGTCCTGAACGCCGGGATGTCTCTCAAATGGCTGAAAGACAGCATTCTGAAAGTGGAAGGATTTGATACGCTTAACACGATGGCAGGGGAGATTCCGGCGGGAAGCGAGGGCCTGATTTTCCTTCCTTATCTGACCGGGGAGCGGACTCCGCATATGGATACCCGCGCCAGAGGGATGTTTTTCGGCCTCCATCTGGCTCACACGGGTAAACATATGGCGCGGTCCGTTATGGAGGGCGTGACCTTTGCGCTGCGCGACTGTATGGAAATTCTGGAACAAACGGGTAACCGCTGCGACCGGATTATATCTTCCGGAGGCGGGGCATCAAGTCCCGTATGGCTGCAAATCCAGGCGGATATATTGGGAAAAGAGATTTACGTCAGCAGCGTAACGGAGCAGGCCTGCCTCGGCGCCTGTCTTCTGGCCGGTGTGTCCGCAGGCCTGTTTAAAAGCCTGGAAGAGGCAGCCGAACGGTTTGTGACAATGAAGGGAGAGACGTATAGACCGGATTTACAAAACGTTCTGCTCTATGAACGGATTTTTTCGCTTTATCGGAGTTTGTACGACAGGACAAGAGATATAGTAGAGATGTGAGGGTGCCTTCCGTAAGATGGCGATTGCATTTTGGGGAATTCAGTGGTAGGATATAAAACATATCGAGTTAAGAACATCCGGTGCCGTTTTCCGTATTTTGCGGATTGCGGGTAATAGGGAAACAGGTGAAAAACCTGTGCGATCTCGTCACTGTGAGTAAGGAGCACGCAATCTGCGTTATGTATGGCCACTGATCCGGTCCGGATTGGGAAGGCGACTGCGTGTGCTGATGTACAAGTCAGGAAACCTGCCGGTTGTTGGTACAGGAGTAAACTTCCAAATCACGAGTAATTGGTTGTGCCGATTTCCGGTTTTGCAGGCCGAAAATCTCTGACTCAGACGGGAAAAGATCTTTTACACCGGGGAAAATGTATCCTGCGGTGTGGAAAACCGTGCATGTTTTTATGATGCACGGTGATTTAGTGCCGCGAAGTTGTGCGTAAGGGCCGCCGGTTTGAGATTCCATCAGAGAATGATGGCATATTCCTATACCTTCTATAGACCGATATTTTGCTACAGAAAGAAGGAGGAAAAGGAACATGAAGATCAAAAAACTGGCGGCATTATTTGCATTTACAGCTTTGTCGGCCGCATTAACGGCCGGCTGTGCAGGCGGACAGAAGGAGACAGCCGCAGACGTGACGGCAGCTGCGGCGGAGGAGACAGCCGCTCCGGAGACTACGGCAGAGGAACCGGAAACGGAAGCCGCAGAAGAAGAGGACGAAGAGAACTACGATACGGGGGATGCATCATTGGATAATGTCAGAAATCAGGATGAGATCGGCGAGAATGAACTTATGGTAGTCAGCTTTGGCACAAGCTACAATGACAGCAGACGTCTCACCGTAGGAGCGATTGAGAATGCAATTGAGAAGGCATTTCCGGATTATTCCGTAAGAAGAGGTTTTACAAGCCAGATTATTATCGACCATGTTAAATCACGCGATAACATTGCCATTGACAATGTGGGCGAGGCACTCGACCGCGCAGTGGATAACGGAGTTAAGAACCTTGTAATTCAGCCTACCCATCTGATGAACGGCCTGGAATACACGGATCTTGTCAATGAGGTGGCGCAGTATTCCGATTCGTTTGAGAAAGTCGTAGTCGGAGAACCGTTACTCACTTCCGACGATGATTACAAAGCCGTTATAAAAGCTATCACAGAGGCGACCGCTGAGTATGATGACGGAGAGACCGCGATCTGTTTTATGGGGCACGGTACGGAAGCGGATTCCAATAAGGTATATGCAAAGATGCAGGATATGCTGGCGGAAGCAGGATATGCGAACTACTTTGTAGGCACCGTAGAGGCAGAGCCAAGCCTGGATGATGTCCTTGCAGCGGTAAAGAAGGGTGAATACAAGAAGGTGGTTTTAGAGCCGCTTATGATTGTTGCAGGAGATCATGCCAACAATGATATGGCAGGCGATGAGGAAGGTTCCTGGAAAACAGCATTTGAGGGCGCCGGTTATGAAGTAACCTGTCTTGTCCGCGGACTCGGCGAGATGGAGCCAATCCAGCAGCTCTTTGTCGGGCATGCAAAGGCCGCAGTGGACAGCCTGAAAAAGTAATAACGTAACCGGGAATAAAAGAAATAAATCGGAAAGAAGAATGGGCGGTCGGGATATTTTACTGATCGCCCTTTTAGAGGTGGAAGATAGATGAGAATTCAGAGAAAAGGGTGGTCGGCTGCGGTCCTGGCCCTATGCCTTCTGGCAGCGGGCTGCGGTTCTGAAACACCGGCCGCCGATGCGGGAAAGACGATCTCAGAGACAATAGAGCCTGTTTATGGCAGCGAAATAAAAGACGGTGTTTATTCTGTAAAGGTGGACTCCAGTTCCAGCATGTTCCGGATTGAGGCATGTGAGCTTACGGTAAAAGGGGGAGCTATGAGCGCGGTTATGTCTATGGGCGGCACCGGCTACTCAAAAGTTTATTTGGGCACTGGCGAGGAGGCCGTAAAGGCATCGGAGGAAGATTATATCCCGTACAGGGAACTTTCGGACGGAACCAACACATTCGAAGTCCCGGTTGCGGCTCTGGATATGGGGATTGACCTGAGCGCATTCAGTAAAAGGAAGGAGAAATGGTATGACCGTGTTCTCGTGTTCCGTGCCGATTCCCTTCCGGCCGATGCGTTTGCAGACGGGAAGACTGCGACTGTGGAGAGCCTTAAGCTGGGAGATGGAAATTATACGGCAAAGGTCACTCTGGGCGGAGGCTCCGGCAGGGTGTCGGTGGAATCACCGGCAGCCATCCGTGTGGAGAACGGCAAGGCATTTGCAACGGTAGTCTGGGGCAGTTCCAATTATGATTACATGAAAGTGGACGGTATGAAATATGAGCTGCAAAACAAAGAAGGAAATTCAACTTTTGAAATTCCAGTCGGAGTTTTTGACTTTAAAATACCGGTCATTGCAGACACGGTTGCCATGAGCGAGCCTCATGAGATTGAATATACGCTGACCTTTGATTCCTCCGCACTGAAAAAGGCTGAATGATGAGAATAAAAAAATATATTTCCATGCTTACGGCAGGGGCGCTTTTATGCTTTGCCTGCGGCTGCTCATCACCGGGTGGTACGGCAGCGGAGACGGCTCAGGGACAGACGGCAGCGGAACCGGCCGGTTCTCAGGCAGAAAGCTTAAATGATTTGAAGTTTGATCACAGTATGGAGCTTCTCTATGCAGAGCAGTTTTCCGTGGGCTATTATGAGGGCGGCTTTATTATGATTTCAATCGGGAACAGCGGCCGTTTTCTCGTTGTACCGGAACATTGGGAGCCTCCTTCTGTCCTTCCGGATGATGTGACAGTTATCAGACAGCCCCTTGAAAATATATATCTGGCCGCCACCTCGGCAATGGATTTGTTCCGCAGCCTGGATGCCGTCGATCGGATAACACTTTCAGCCCTGGATGCATCCGGCTGGTATATCGGGGAGGCGAGAGAGGCTCTGGAAGAGGGTAAGATGTTCTATGCGGGGAAATACCGCACGCCGGATTATGAACTGATTCTTTCAAAATCATGTGACCTGGCGATAGAGTCTACGATGATTAACCATTCCCCCGAGGTAAAAGAACAGCTTGAGAAACTGGGGATCCCAGTTCTCGTAGAACGTTCCAGCTATGAGAGTCATCCGTTGGGAAGGATGGAGTGGATGAAGCTTTATGGGGCGCTTCTGGGAAAAGGGGAAGCGGCGGAGGCGCGTTTTAATGAGCAGATGGAGCATCTGAGCGGTATACTGGAACGGGAGAATACGGGAAAAACAGTCGCATTTTTCTATATCAGCTCCAACGGATATGTGAATGTGCGGAAACCGGGGGACTATGTGGCCCGCATGATAGATATGGCGGGAGGCAGCTATGTCCCAAAGAATATTAAAACGGATGAAAATGCACTTTCCACAATGAACATGCAGATGGAGGCGTTTTATGCCGCGGCAAAAGAGGCGGACTATATTATTTACAACAGCGCCATTGACGGTGAACTGAAATCCGTCGGCGAACTTCTTGCGAAAAGCGGGCTTCTGGCGGACTTCAAGGCCGTGAAGGAGGGGCATGTATGGTGTACGGAGAAAAACATGTTCCAGGAGACCATGGGCCTGGGGGATATGATAGTGGACATCCATACAATTCTGACCGAGGACAGGCCGGATCCGGATAAAATGACTTACATATACAGGCTGGAATAGCAGGCAGCAGACATGCCTGCCGGCCGAAGGGGAGTTTAAAATATGACGAATAGAACAAATCTGAGATATGGTACTTCATTTGTCCTTCTGACAGCACTTTTGTGCATTCTGCTTCTGTGGAACATAGGCTCGGGCAGCGTCGGTCTGTCCGTGAGGGAAATATGTGAAATTCTGTTTTGGAACACAGGGGAGGACACGGCATTCCATATCATATGGGACATCCGTCTGCCGCGTATTCTGGCGGCCGTGATACTGGGAGGCGGACTCTCGGTGTCGGGGTTTCTGCTGCAGACATTTTTCGCAAATCCGATAGCCGGTCCGTTTGTGCTCGGCATCTCTTCCGGTGCCAAACTGGCTGTATCATTGATTATGATCGCGCTGCTTGGAAAGGGAATCGCCGTAGGATCGGGTGTTATGATCCTGGCGGCATTTGCCGGAGCCATGCTCTCCATGGGCCTTATCCTTCTGATTTCCGGCCGGGTGAAGAAGATGTCCATGCTTGTTATCTGTGGGGTTATGATAGGCTATATCTGTTCGGCCGTGACCGACTTTGCCGTGACATTTGCGGATGACGCCAATATTGTCAATCTTCACAACTGGTCGATGGGAAGCTTTTCCGGGATGTCCTGGGAGAATGTCAGAGTAATGACGGCAGTCATCTTTGTGTCGTTTATCCTTGTCTTTTTAATGGCAAAGCCAATCGGCGCATATGCGATGGGGGAGGTTTATGCACAGAATATGGGAGTGAATATCCGGCTGTTTCGGGCAGCGCTCATCCTGCTGTCCAGTATTTTATCGGCCTGTGTGACTGCCTTTGCGGGACCTGTTTCTTTTGTCGGGATTGCCGTGCCTCATCTGGTGAAGAGCCTGTTCAAAACGGCAAAGCCGATTCTTATCATACCGGGGTGTTTTCTCGGAGGCGCGGTGTTCTGCCTGTTCTGTGACCTGATTGCCAGGACGGTATTTGCCCCCACCGAACTCAGCATCAGTTCCGTTACGGCTGTTTTCGGCGCACCGGTTGTTATTTGTATGATGGTAAGAAAAAGTATACGGTAAGGAGGGGATTATCTTGGCGGAGGATTACATTTACACCGATCATATGGCTGTGGGATATGGAAAAATCCCTCTGATTAAAGAAATAGAAATCCATGTAAAACAGGGAGAAATTGTAACCCTGATCGGTCCGAACGGGGCGGGAAAGTCCACGATTTTAAAAAGTATTATCCGGCAGTTGGATCTGATTGGCGGAACTGTCTTTCTGGACGGCATATCCATGCACGGTATGCGCGAAAAGGAAATAGCCAAACGGATGTCCGTCCTGATGACGGAGCGGATCCACCCGGAACTTATGACATGTGAAGATGTGGTCGGAACCGGCCGTTATCCCTATACCGGCCGGTTGGGAATCCTTTCCGAAGCGGACCGGAAAAAAGTCCGGGAGGCCATGGAGCTGGTTCATGCCTGGGAGCTGGCCGGACAGGATTTTACGGAGGTCAGTGACGGCCAGAGGCAGAGGATACTCCCGCCCGCGCAATCTGCCAGGAACCGAATGTAATTGTCCTGGATGAGCCGACGTCATTTCTGGATATCCGCCATAAGCTGGAGCTTCTGACCATCCTTAAAAATCTGGTACGCGACAAAAATGTGGCTGTCCTCATGTCGCTCCATGAACTGGATTTGGCACAGAAACTTTCCGATTATATTGTCTGTGTCAATGAAAATTCCATCGAACGCTGCGGTACGCCGGAAGAAATTTTTACCTCCTCCTATATTGCGCAGCTTTATAAAATAACGAAAGGCAGCTATCATGCGGAGCTTGGCTGTCTTGAGATGGAGCCGGTGGGCGGCAGGCCCCAGGTATTTGTCATAGGGGGGAACGGGAGCGGAATTCCTGTTTACAGGCGGCTGCAGCGGAAGGGAATCCCCTTCGCGGCCGGAATCCTGAACGAGAATGATATCGACTATCCGGTTGCCAGGGCATTGGCGGCAGAGGTGATTTCTGAGGCTCCATTTGAAATGATCAGGGAGGAAACGTTTAACAGGGCGGCGGCTGTCCTTGATTCCTGCAGCCGTGTCATCTGCTGTCTGGCGGATTTTGGGCCTGTCAATGAAAAAAACCGCCGCCTGGCGGAACTTGGAAAGGACAGGTTAATCAGTGCGGACACCGGGAGCTTTTAACGGGCGTCGGAAACAAGTTGAATATTTAAACTGCCAATGCTAAAATAGATGTATGATGATCCGAACGGAATGCAGACACAGACAAGTAACTGAAGGATGGCAAGGAGGTATAAGTATGAAGATTGTGGTTTTAAACGGCAGTCCGCGTAAGGGCGGAAATACGGAGCTGATGGCAGATTCTTTCATAAAAGGAGCCACGGAACAGGGACATGAAGTACATAAGGTAAACCTGGGTGAGAAAAAGGTAGCTCCCTGTCTGGCCTGTGAATACTGTTTCTCCCATGACGGAGTCTGTATTCAGAAGGATGACATGAGAGAAGTGCTGGAACTTGCGGACGGTGCAGACATGATTGTATTTGCTTCTCCAATCTACTGGTTCAGCGTGAGTGCACAGCTAAAGGCAGCCATCGACAGACTTTATGCGAGAGCCAGGAAAGGCTTCACAATTCATTATGCAGCCCTGCTGCTGGATTCCATGTCGGATGGAGTGTATAAGTCGGCAATTGATGCATATGAGGACACATGCAGATATCTGGGCTGGAAGAGCAAAGGTATTCTTACTGTCCCGGGGATGAGCGCCAAAGGCTCCATGAAGGACTCCAGGGGCGCGGAAAAGGCTTATGAGCTGGGAAAAGGGTTAGAAGGATAATTATGGAGCGCACTGCGGCGGCAAGAAATGATGCCGCCGCAGTGCGCTCCATCTTATGGGCGTTTTGAAATAACCATATCAATTAAACCATATGCCTCAGCTTCCTTTGCCGTCATAAAATTATCACGATCTGTATCCCGCTCTATTTCTTCCAATGTCCTTCCGGTATTTTCGGCAAGCAGTTGATTTAACCGCTGCTTATTTTTTTGCATATAGTCCGACATTATCTTAATGTCGCTGGCGGGGCCTTTAATTCCTCCGGATATGGCGGGCTGATGAATCATAATTTCAGCATTTGGCAGAGCGAAGCGTTTCCCCTTAGCACCGGCAGCCAATAAAAAAGCTCCGAAGCTTGCTGCCAGCCCAATGCAGATTGTAGATACATCGCACTTAATATAATTCATCGTATCAAAGATAGCGAACCCTGCCGTCACAGAACCGCCCGGACTGTTAATATAAAGGCTTATATCCTTATCAGGGTCCTGCCCCTCTAAAAATAACAATTGCGCGGTAATCAAAGCGGCCGTTGTATCATTTACATCCTCACCCAAAAAAATAATTCTGTCAGATAACAGCCGGGAATAGATGTCATAACTTCGCTCTCCCCGGCTTGTTTGTTCTATTACATATGGTACTGTACTCATGCAGCAATGACCTCACATTTCATAGCAGGCTTATAAAGCATAACAAGATTGCCTTTCAGCTCAAATTTGTTGAATTTGGGAATATGGACTTTTTTCATTCTGTACTCTTTAGGAGGATGCCCGTAAAGCTGCCGGAATGCAAAAGTAAATGACTCCTGCGAGCTGTAATTTGCCTCATAAGCAATTTCTATAATCGGTTTTTTGGTATAAACAAGTTTTTCAGCCGCAACGGTAAGCCTGCGCATTTGAATATATTTATACAT
>CATWBR010000148.1 GCA_958349075.1 uncultured Clostridium sp. | reverse complement strand
ATCTATCAGTGTTTCCGTCTTCCAAATTCTTAATTATTTTATTGAAATTCTGTCATGTACGGACGGTATCTCAGAGCCAGATGACCTCTTTGGCAGACATAATTCTCTCTTTCTTTGATTGCAATACTGCTGAAAAAGATTTTCCAGAGTGTCTCATACTCTTTCTGATCGGTTTTTTCCGAGAGTTCTCCCAGTCTTTTAGCAGAGTCCCCTGCCAGAATATACCAGCCGGTATCCGGGGCATAAATTACCGCCCGCTCCCTATGCTCGTCATAGATAATAAACCGTTCCGGCCTCAGCCGATCGGAAAAATGCAGGGCCAGCATTGGGAGGACATCATTCTTAGGGCCGATTTTTGAAAACATAACCCGGTTCTTAAGCTCCGAAAACCGCAGAAATTGTTTCATATTATGCGCCTCGTTAAGTAAATTGCGGTTCATCCTGAAAATCTCATGGACAGCCGGTATCTGGAGATTATCCGTAACCTGCCTGCCGATATGAAAGCCGTAAATCAGGAAGCGGTAGATTCGGTCCGCCTTCTCCGCCTCAAAGCTTAAAGAGGCGTTATATATCCATCCGTATGCTTCCCTGGATATCTTACCTACAACGGATTTTGTCACCTTATCAATCTTTTCCTCACTTACCTCCACGTCGCGGTATTCGGCAAACAGCTCCATATTATAGGCGCCGTAAAGCTGCAGCTTGACATTATCATGTCCCAGCCTGCTCATCCAGGCGTCGTAAACACCGCAAAGAATGGAATCAAAATCATCCCCGCATAAAAATATAACCATGTTACATCTCCCCTGTTATGACGGAACGGGCCTCCTCGGCGGGCGGCTTCGCTTCCATATGGAAATCGTCGAACAACGACATCTGCCGGTACAGTCCCCTCTGTTCCAGTTCCCAGTGGCGTCTCTTCTCTTCTCCGATTATCTGGCCGGCTATGGCGTCCTCCGACAGTTTTACCGGATACATCATTTTACCGGAACAAGTAATAAAATATACCGCTCTTTTGAGTACAACCCCCATCTTTTTTAAATCTTCAAATCTCAGTACGGCCTGCCTTCTCGCGGCAACAATACGCATGGCTGACTTTGTTCCAATCCCCGGCACCCGGAGCAGGGAGGCATAGGGCGCCCTGTTCACTTCCACCGGAAAATCTCCCAGGTTTCTCAGCGCCCAGTCACACTTGGGATCCAGAAATACGTTAAAATTGGGCTTTGACTCCGACAAAAGTTCCGAAGCGTGGAAACCGTAGTACCGAAGCAGCCAGTCTGCCTGATAGAGCCTGTGTTCCCTCAAAAGGGGAGGCCCTCCGGGCAGGGACGGAAGAAGGCTGTCGTGATTGACCGGTACGAAGGCAGAATAAAACACTCTCTTAAGCCCAAAGTTCTTATAGAGAGCCTCCGTCACGGCCATCAGTTGAAAATCACTCTCCGGCGTGGCTCCCACAATCATCTGCGTGCTCTGCCCGGCAGGCACAAAGTATGACTTCTTATTAGATACCCGCCCTACGCCGTAATTGCCATAGACGGACTTTCCCGGGATAACCCGCGGACGTTCCGGTTCCGTGCTTTTCCCGGGCGGAGAAGCAGGCAGAGGGAATGGCGCCGTACCGGACGGGGATATCCCTCCTACGCCGGTAATAACGGAAGGCCGCTCCACTTTATCCGGCTGAGCGGCCGAAACGGACTGGGCGAGCGCAGTCCTTCCCCCATCTCCTGATGTCAAAGCCCCGGTGCCGTCCGAAAGGAATCCCGGTGGGAGTATGATTCCCTTTTTTTCCAGAAGTCCCTCCCGGGCCATCTGCTGTACGATTCCCTTCTGGATCTGGCGCATCGGCTTAAGAATCTTATCCCTCGTCTTGCCGGGCGCCAGCTTTCTCAGGCCGTCTGCCGTGGGCAGCTCCAGATTCACGCTCATACGGTCGGCCAGGAAACCGGTCATCTCTATCAAAGCCGGATCGGCTCCCGGTATCGCCTTCACATGGATATAACCGTTAAACCGGTGTTCATTGCGCAGCAGATACAGGGTCCGGTATATCTGTTCCATCGTGTGGTCGGGAGTATCAAGAATCCCTGAGCTGAGAAACAGCCCTTCTATATAATTCCTCCTGTAGAATTCCATCGTCAGCCTGCATACTTCCTCCGGCGTGAAAGCCGTGCGGATCGTATCGTTGGATCTTCTGTTCACGCAGTAACGGCAGTCGTAGATACACTGATTCGTAAACAGGATTTTTAAAAGGGAAATGCATCTTCCGTCAGCGGCGAAGCTGTGACAGAGTCCCGCCTCACTTGCACTTCCAATACAGCCGTCCTTGCCCTTCCTCTCAACCCCACTGGAGGTACAGGCCACATCGTACTTGGCCGCATCTGTTAAAATCTTGAGTTTTTCCTCGATAGAAAGATTCTCCTGTATCAGCATATTCCTTCTCCACTCCCGCAAACCGGTTACAAATTATAATAAAATCAGACAGCGCGTTGAATTATGTCCCGCTGCCTTACAGATCCTGCTTTGCACCTTCCTCACAGGAGATGCGCATGCAGAACAAATGTTCTGGTTTGATTTTATCATAAGATATCCTCTTTATCAAGGCTTTTTCGAACATTTGTTCTATTCCATATTTTTCCTTCTTTTCCTGAATACAGAGAATTCCATGTTACTGTTCACAGGCAATGTTCCGCGAGGTGTTTTCACGCGTTTTTGCGTGAAAATCCCGAGTTACACGGCGCGAAACGGTGTTTTTTACCGTTTCTGTGCATCGCGGAGCGTGCTGCTGGGCACGGAGTGAACAGTAACAATTCCATGAATCTTATCTGAATAAAGAAAAAACCGGAAGAAGGTATTTCCCTCTTCCGGTAAATTTATTTGCATTCTTAATCTAATGCTGCATTCTCTATTTAATTTTGAGAATTGGTGATGACGGCCTCCGCTGTCTCAGCAGGTTTCGATGCTTTTCTTTCCTTCGTTCCGCGATCTATCATCCTGAGAATGAAGTCTACGGTTCCGTCTATGCCATAACTGGCGCTGTTGATGCAGAGATCGTAGTTATTAGCATTTCCCCATCTCCGGCTGGTGTAGAAATTATAGTAATGGGAATGCTGACGGTCAATATGCTTCAGGAAATGTCTTGCTTTCTTCTCACTCATCCCGTTGTGAATCTCCATCGTATGGCGCACACGCTGTTCAAACGGCGCCGTAATGTAGATACTGATATGAGGAATGCCGTTGTTAGTCATTATTGAGTCGCCGCAGCGTCCCATAATAATGAAATCTTCCTTTTTTGCCATATCACAGAGCAGATCGCTCTGATTAAAGAATACGGCATCCCGCTTGGAAAGGCCGTGATACCGGCTGAATTCTCTCATATGCTGGCGGAGCGTCAGCCTTTTTGCATCTTCAAACGCGCTGGCTAGGTTCTGCTTTGAATCGGGATCATCGGAATAACCGATAGAGTCGCGTACCGTATCCCTCTCCGCTTCCAGCCTCTTAAGCACGGCTTCAAATATCTCGGCATCGTAGTAATTAATTTTCAGCTTATCTGCCAGTTTAAAACCGACATCAATTCCTCCGCATCCATAAGTCCAGCTAATACAGATAATCAGATGATCCTCATTTGAAAAACGGTTCTGGAGATTAAATGTATTCAGTTTGGCCATCTCCGGATCAATAATATCTCCGCTGACAAAACTGGTGGGCAGGCTCATTACCTCCTGGAGAATCAGGTTATACTCGGTCATTACGAGTTTCCGCTCTGCCTTATCCTTAATCGTACGGGCCATATTGGCGATCAGAGCCAGCTCGCTTCGCATCAGGTGCCCCTGAGGACGGGTCAGCATCGTATTAACAAGCTCATCTACACACCGTTCCCGATCTCTGTTAAATACGCGGCCCAGGGAGGAACCTAACTGTGCATAAACTTCTGCATCCAAATCATAGATCCGTTCTGCAAGTTCACGGATTTTTTCTTCGTTGTTTAACATCTTGTCCCCTCCTCCCTACAAAAAGAACAGTAACATATCCAGCACAAAGACCGGAACCAGGATTACCAGTGACCAGAGAAGATAACCGAAAAACGACGGCATGCGCACACCGTTCTCATCCGCTATTGACTTAACCATAAAGTTGGGAGCGTTTCCAATATAAGTATTGGCTCCCATAAATACTGCACCGGCCGAAATAGCCATCAGCATCTGTATCGGTACCGTTCCGAGTGTGGTAGTCATTCCCTCCTTGAATCCGAGTGCTCCTGCCGTGGTCAGAAAGACCAGGTATGTAGGCGTATTGTCTAAGAAACTGGATAACATTCCCGTTGCCCAGAACATCTGGAACGGCTCTGTGATTCCAAGCTTTCCTCCGTTGGCCTTCAAAAGCATGAGAGCCGGCTGCATGGTAATGAAGATACCGATAAACAGCACCGCAACCTCACGGATTGCACTCCAGGTAAAATGGTTCTCTCTTCTGATTTCCACATTGGTCGTCTTGAAAGAGAGAAATGCAGCAAGAAGTATTATTACAATCTCAATCAGGGCAGGATATCCAAGCTGTACTTCTCCAAAAATATGGATTCCGCGTACATTCCCCGCCGCATCCTGAAATGCGGGATGTCCCGGCAGTGTTCCGCTTAAAATAACGGCCGCCACAATCATAACCAGGAAAATAAGGTTGTGGATTCCCCTGATTTTAACCTCTGTACCCGGCTTACTGATATCCGGTTTAAGCCCCATCGCAATATCTTTTCGATAGGCGCGCCTGTCAATCCAGTAAAACAGGAAAAGAAGGACTGCCATATTGACGAGAAGAAGCGGTAAAAGCCTCAGGCTCCAGAAGAAAGGAATTCCCCTCATAAATCCCATTAAAAGAGGCGGGTCTCCGATAGGCGTAAGGCAGCCGCCGATATTGGAAACAAGGAAAATAAAGAATACAATAATATGGCGTTTTCTTTTTCTCCATGAATTCATCTTAATAACCGGCCGGACCATCAGCATGCTGGCCCCTGTCGTGCCGATCCAGCTTGAAAGTAATGTCCCCAATGCCAAAAGTCCCACATTGATTCTCGGAGAACCTGCCAGGTCCCCGGACATCGTTATGTTGCCTGAAACACAGAACAGTCCGAACAACAGAATAATAAATGTCAGATAATCATTCACAATGCATTCCAGCACTGTCTCAAGCGCTGTGCCCGCACTGAATGAAAGAGCAAACGGAATAATAAAGAGCAGCGACCAGAAAATCACCGCATGGGGCTGGTGTCCCTCCCACCACTCTGCTTTAACTAACGGCAGAATCGCAATGCATAAAAGAAGTCCCGCAAAAGGAATACACAGCCAGATTGGAACTGACACACTCTCACCACCGGCCGTCTGCTCCGCAGCCAAGGCTGTAACCGGATTGCAAACAAGCATCAGGCCCAGGCTTCCTAAAAAAGCAAATAACTTTTTCACCTTAAAAACCTCCCTATCCTTTTCTGGACATTTCATAGTCCAGCCAACAATTATAGCAAGTTTGTCAATTAATTACAACAGCAAATTAACTAAATAATGTCAACAACCGTGTCAAAATATGTATATTTATAGCAAATTAATACAGGCAAGCCGAATTACGTCCGGCTTGCCTGTACATTACAATCTTAACTTTTTACTTTATTCTGTTCTCATCCCGGATGATTGGTGCCAAACCGTTGGGATGAGAATACGAATTCTCACCTAGCTTCTGTACCCATCCGGATTTGAAGACTGCCATCTCCAGGAATCCTCACACATTTCTTCGATGCCGCGCTCTGCCTCCCAGCCGAGCTCTGCTTTTGCTTTGGCCGCATCGGCATAGCACGTTGCGATGTCTCCCGCACGTCTTGGCTTGATCTCATACCGGATCTCTTTGCCGCTTGCCTTTGCATAAGCTTTTACCACATCGAGAACGCTGTAGCCGTTTCCCGTACCCAGGTTATAGATGGTAACTCCCGCCTTCTCTTCTATCTTTTTTAATGCCTTTACATGTCCCACAGCCAGGTCTACCACATGGATGTAGTCACGGACTCCCGTACCGTCATGGGTCGGATAGTCGTCGCCGAAGACGCCGAGGCATTCAAGCTTTCCTACAGCCACCTGTGCAATATATGGAATCAGGTTATTGGGAATTCCCTTCGGGTCTTCGCCAATCAGGCCGCTCTTATGTGCGCCAATCGGGTTAAAGTAGCGAAGGAGAACTACATTCCACTCCGGATCCGCCACATGAAGGTCGGTCAGAATCTGCTCCAGCATGCTCTTTGTCTGGCCGTATGGGTTCGTAATCTGGCCCTTCGGGCATTCCTCCGTAATCGGGACAAATGCGGGATCGCCGTAGACAGTGGCCGACGAGCTGAATATAATATTCTTAACGCCGTGATTCCTCATCACATCGCAGAGGAGCAGGGTGCCGGTGATGTTATTATGATAATATTCCAAAGGCTTTACAACAGATTCTCCCACTGCCTTAAGTCCGGCAAAATGGATAACGGAATCGATGTTTTCTTTCTCAAAAACTGCTTCAATGGCAGGCTTATCCAATAAATCAGCCTTGTAAAACGTCACCTGCCTGCCTGTGATTCTTTCCACACGCCTTAAGGACTCCTCACTGGAATTGATAAGATTATCCACTACCACAACCTCATATCCCGCGTTCAGAAGCTCCACACACGTATGGCTTCCTATGTATCCTGCGCCGCCTGTAACTAAAATTGCCATAATAAACATCCTCCTTCTAATCAAAACTGCATGTTCAGCCTTAATTATAAACTCAGGACATTTATAATACAATCAGAAATATTGCGATAAATTATCGAATTTATGCTATTTTCTCTGATTGGCTGCCGGATCGGCATCCGGCCTTCTGCATGGTTAGCAGAAACCGGTATGCTGACAGAGAATGCTGCCTCGTCTCCGACACTGTTTTTCCGGGCAGCCATACGCCCGGGATAAAACCGTTTCCGGCTCATCCGTTTTTCTCAAACTCCAGCCTTAGTTTTTCCAGGGCCTTCTTCTCAATCCGGCTGACATAAGAACGTGAGATTCCCATCTTTCCCGCTATCTCCCGCTGGGTGCGTTCCTGTTCTCCGAAAAGCCCGTACCGCATGCTCAGTACTTCCTGCTCCGTATTTTTAAGGCATTTCTTGTAAGCCTCATAAAGCTCTGAGACATCCTGCTCCAATATGATTGTCTCCAGGGCGGCCTTATCCTCCGCCTCGATCACATCGATCAGGTTAACGGTCTCTCCGTCCTTATCAACACCAATCGGGTCATATAAGGAGACATCTTTGGAATGCTTTTTACCGGCGCGAAACAGCATCAGAATCTCGTTTTCCACACATTTCGCTGCATAGGTAGCCAGGCGGGAACCGCGGTCCATCTTGAACGTATTTACGGCTTTGATCAGTCCGATTGTCCCAACCGACAGAAGGTCTTCCATTTCATAATCGGTATACTGGTACTTTTTTATGACATGGGCCACCAGCCTTAAGTTGCGTTCAATCAGGACGGCCTTGGCTTCTTCGTCTCCCTCTTTGCAGCGTTTTAGATACTCACGTTCTTCACTGGCCGTCAATGGTTTTGGAAATGTTTTCAAAGAAAGCCACCTCAAAGCTACGTTAATCTATCTTATGCGCTTTGAGAGCCTTAAGTGCTTTTACAACTTTTTACAGGCTGGTACTATTTTATAAAACACTCCGGACAGACTACACCGCACGGGCTGATCGGATTTTTCGTTCTCTTAACCGAAAAGACAAGATGCGGCATTACAACGCCTCTGTAATGTTTGATTACCGTATCCCTGTACTCCATTCCATTTCTTCTCGCAACCTTTTGAGACGGAATATTATTGTCCCTGATAATCGAAAAGACCTCCTCCGCGTCTAATTTCCTGAACGCATAATCGCGGCAAGCGGCGGCGGCCTCCAATGCATATCCCTGATGCCAATATGCCTTCTCAAAAAGATATCCCACTTCGGGTACACGCCTTTCGCCGCAATCCTGCATTGTAAGCCCGCACTGCCCGATCATACGGCCGTTCTCCTTCAAAAGCACGGCCCACAGGCCGAATCCGTCATTTTCATACCGTCCTATCTGTCTGTCCAGCCATTCCTGCACTTCCCCGTCGCTGAACGCGCCTTCGTATGCGTACATAGCCTCTTCGTCCTGAAGTATCCTGCACAATGCGTCAAAATCACCCTGATTCATCTTACGCAGAACCAATCGCTCTGTTTCCAGTATCATATTCTTGTCTCCTTATTCCGCCCGTCTCTCGTCCAGTATTGTTTCCAGTGCCTCCTTAATATCCCGGGCAACAAGCGGGCTCATGCTTTCTTTGTAAATTCCCGGATCCGCTTTCCTGAGGGCCCTGCAGATATCTTCCAGAAGCTTCGGTTTCCATTTGGCTATGACCGGAAGGGCTTTGATGCATTGTCTTGATGTAATGGGCTTTTCGTCCTCAATATGTTCCAGGTAGCGGTCAATCAGCTCGTCTATCTTATTTTCCGTATCCCACCTGGCGTTGGCTGCTATCAGAAGCAGGCCTCTTGTCCTGATATAAGAGTTGTCATGTTCCATCATTTCTGCGAAAAAGTCAAAAAACGGGTAGACATTATCCGTATCCGCAGATTCTTTTTCCAGGGTCTTAAAACACTGGTAGGCTCTTGTCTCATCTTTTGATTTAAGCGCCTCTGCAAACTCTGCAACTTGGCTGAAATCCACTCTATACACTCCCTTTCTTCTTTCGTTTTCTATTTTCAATCCTCTGGCAGCAGGTCGGATACTTCCCCTCCGCCTCATGGGTGGCCCGGCACTCGATGCAGTTTCCATGACGGACGCATTTTCTCCTGCATGGACAGGCCGGATTGATTGTTTCCGGTGGATTGGGTGCAATGGTTTCACCTGATCGGGAAACATTGGGGCTATTGATTATATCTGTTTCGTCTGGGACGGGGTATTTACTTTTTTCCATCGTCTTTGCTCCTTCAGGACTGTATCATTATGGTCTGCACATGCCGGCATGTTCACCGGGAAATGAATTTTCTCTTTAGCATCTGCATTTATGATTTGTTTATGCCTGAAATTGCGGGGCATTTTGTATGGCTGCCTAGTCGTATCTTTTATTTCCTCATAAAAAATGACCTGCTGTTCTTCGCCCTCATCGTAGCCAGGATTCCATCCAGATGATCATATTCATGCTGAATTAATTCTGACAAATCCCCTTCCAATTCCATTGTGCATTCTTCCCACCTGATATTTCTGTAATGGACAACACATCTCCTATAACGTTCTACCATCACATATAATCCTGGAAACGACATGCAGTCGTCCATCACATCCATCTTATTATCATCCGGAAATTCGAGAACCGGATTGACAAACAGAACCGGTTCCCCCGTATTCATGTAAATCACTCTTTTCCCCACCCCAATCTGAGGAGCCGCAATCGCTCTTCCCGCGTGGTATACACGGCGAAACTCCATCATTGTGTCGTGTAAATCCTGCTGTAGGCCGTCAAGCTCCGAAAGCTCCTCCTTCTCTACCTGTGCGCTTACCGAATAAAGATCGGGATCCCCTAATAAATGTATTTCTCTGATCATTGTTAATCTTCTGCCTCCTTATCCTGCACTCTCTATCATCCGTACAATTGCTCCGGTTCCTCAAACAGCCGCCTACTGCTTGTTTTCCGAACATTTTCTCATCGCTTTCCTGTCACTTCTTATCTTTCCCGCCATTTTTTCAGGCGGTCCCAGATGTCGTGTCCAAAAGCCACATTTATGGATAGAAACAGAAATACGGCATAGATCAGCAATGCGGCAATTGTCTTTTTGGTTTTCATTTTTCTCCTCCCTTTGTC
>CATWBR010000147.1 GCA_958349075.1 uncultured Clostridium sp. | reverse complement strand
GTATAAAAAAAGAGCCGCTGCATCATAGCCAAATATCATAGATAAATGCTATTCTGCAACAGCTCTTCCCTGTTATAAAATAATACCAATATATACTACTCGCTCAAATACGCTTTCTTCACCGAATCATCGTTCATCAGCTCTTTCGCGTCGCCCTTTAAAACAATGCTTCCTGTCTCAAGGACATAGGCCTTGTTGGCAATCGAAAGCGCTTTCTTGGCATTCTGCTCAACCAGAAGGACCGTGGTCCCGTCGGCGCTGATCTCCTTGATGATATCGAAGATTTCATTTACATAGATGGGTGAAAGGCCCATCGAGGGCTCATCCATAACAATCAGACGGGGATGTGACATCAGGGCGCGGCCCATGGCCAGCATCTGCTGTTCGCCGCCTGAAAGCGTTCCTGCCAACTGGTTTTTTCTCTCCTCCAGCCTTGGGAAACGTTTATAGATTTTTGCCAGTGTATCCTCGATCTCCTGCTTGTCGCTGCGCGTATAAGCGCCCATTTTCAGGTTCTGCAGTACGGTGAGCTGGGCAAATACCCTTCTGCCCTCCGGAACGTGGGCAATCCCCATCGGAACCAGCTTGTAACCGGGAACCCTGGTGATATCCTTTCCTTCAAAGACGATACTGCCGGATTTGGCAGGAATCAGTCCGGTGATTGTGTGAAGGGTGGTCGTCTTTCCGGCTCCGTTGGCTCCAATCAGGGCTATGACGTCGCCCTCGTCCACTTCAAAGGAAATCCCCTTCAGCGCCTGTATGACGCCGTAATATACGTTTAAATCTTTTACTTCCAGCATTGCCATAAGACTGTCCTCCTTATTCTCCCAGATATGCCGCAACTACCTGCGGGTTGTTCAGTACATCGCCTGTAGGGCCTTCCGCCAGCATATGGCCGAAATTTAACACGGTCAGGCGCTCACAGATTCCTGATACAAGCTTCATATCATGTTCAATCAGAAGGATTGTCATATCGAAATTGTCTCTGACGAAACGGATGGTCTTCATCAGTTCCGCCGTCTCGTTCGGGTTCATACCGGCCGCCGGCTCATCTAAGAGGAGGAGCTTTGGTTCCGTCGCAAGAGCCCTTGCTATCTCAAGCTTTCTCTGTTTTCCATAGGGGAGGTTGGAAGCTTTATAGTCAAATTCCTTGTCCAGATCAAAGACCTTTAAAAGTTCCATCGCCCTCTCATCCATCTTCTTTTCCACTTTATAATACCCCGGAAGACGGAAGATGCCGGACAGCGTGGAATAGGTGTTGTGGTTGTGAAGTCCCACCTTTACGTTGTCAAGAACGCTCAGCTCCTTGAAAAGACGGATATTCTGGAACGTCCTGGCGACTCCGGCTTTATTGATGTCGGCTGTCTTATGGCCTGTTATGTTCTTTCCGTCGAGAGTAATCTGGCCGCAGTCAGGCTTGTATACACCGGTCAGCAGGTTGAAAATCGTCGTCTTTCCGGCTCCGTTCGGTCCTATCAGGCCGTAGAGCTGGCCTTTTTCAATTGTAACATTAAAGTCATCAACCGCCTTCAGGCCGCCGAAGGAGATACTTAAGTTTTTTACTTCCAGCATTGCCATAACCTACGCCTCCTCCTTTGTCTTTGGTTTCCTGATTGAGGCTACCAGCCTCTCGCGTACCTGGATCGCTTTCGGGCTTGCCGTAAGAAGCATCATGACAATCAGAACAATGGCATAGATCAGCATACGGTAATTGTTCAGTCCGCGGAGCATCTCAGGAAGCAGTGTCAGGATCACGGCCGAAATCACGGAACCGCGGATATTGCCGATACCGCCCAGCACGACGAATACCAGAATCATAATAGACATATTGTAGCCAAAGCTCTTCGGTGTCGCAGCCAGTGTCGCCAGGTTATGCGCATAGAGCACGCCCGCCACGCCTGCCAGGGCCGCCGATACGGAGAAAGCCAGCAGTTTATACTTTGTAATATTTATTCCGATGGATTCCGCTGCGATACGGTTATCGCGGATTGCCATGATAGCGCGTCCGGTCCTGGAATTAATCATGTTGAGGACTATGAAAAGGGTGATTAACACCAGAATAAAACCGATGGTAAAAGTCGCCATCTTGGGTGTTCCGGTGATACCCTGGGCACCTTTGATAATCACTTCGCCTTCCGGCGCAAGATTCAAAGAAGCTACGTCTTTTGTGGAAATATGGAGCCCATTTGCATCCATGCCCACGTAAAGAACATTGATGACGTTCTTTATAATCTCACCGAATGCCAGCGTTACAATCGCCAGGTAGTCTCCCTTAAGCCTCAGTACCGGAATACCGATGAGGATGCCGAAAACAGCAGCCACAAGAGCTCCCACGAAAAGGGCTATGATAAAACGGACCTGGTTACTCGGGATTGCGGCCGCCATCGCATGGGTAAAGAAAGCGCCCGAAAATGCGCCTACACACATAAAGCCCGCATGGCCGAGGCTGAGCTCTCCCAGAATTCCAACCGTAAGGTTGAGCGATACCGCAAGGATAATATAGGTACAGAGGGGAACCAGGATTCCCTTTAAAAGGCTGTTGATATGGCCTCCGGCCATCAGGGCCTGGATCAGGATATAACAGCCAATCACCAGAGCGTAAGTGATGATATTTTGAACCAGAATTTTATTTTTATATGATTTCATCTGCAGCCACCTACACTTTCTCGTTAGTTTTCTTGCCCAGGATGCCGGTCGGGCGCACCAGAAGCACGATAATCAGTACCGAGAACACAATAGCGTCGGACAACTGGGAAGAAATATAGGCCTTCGCCAGGTTTTCTATCACGCCGAGCAGAATTCCTCCGATCATGGCTCCGGGTATGGAACCGATACCGCCGAATACGGCGGCCACAAATGCCTTGATACCGGGCATGGAACCCGTATAGGGCGTAAGAGACGGATATGCGGAACAGAGAAGCACGCCCGCAATGGCTGCCAGGGAAGAACCGATGGCAAATGTAACGGCAATCGTTCCGTTTACATTGATTCCCATCAGGGTTGCCGCTCCCTTATCTTCCGATACGGCCAGCATTGCCTGCCCCATCTTCGTCTTATTGATGAAGGTGGTCAGAGCCAGCATAATGACGATACAGGTGACGATTGTTACAATCGTTACGCTTGAGATGGACAGCTTTCCGTCGGCCAGCTTAAGCGCAGGCAGTGTTACAACGGAAGTAAACTGTCTGGCATTGGAGCCAAACAAAAGCAGGGCAATATTCTGCAGCAGATAGCTGACACCGATTGCCGTAATAAGGACTGCCAGTGGGGAAGCTCCCCTGAGAGGCCTGTAAGCGACCTTTTCAATGGTGACGCCCAGAACCGTACATACTACAATTGAAGCCAGAACCCCGACGACCGGAGATCCCCCTGCCGTGCTCACGACCGTAAATACGGTAAAACCGCCGATCATAATGATATCTCCATGGGCAAAGTTCAGCATCTTGGCAATGCCGTAAACCATGGTGTAACCAAGGGCAATGATCGCATATACACTTCCAAGGCTGATCCCGTTGATTAAATAAGAAAGAAAACTCATACCGCCTACACCTACCTCTTTGTCTTTTTTCTCACGGCTTCAAAGCGCTGTGAGCTTTTACCACCGTCAATGTTAAAAAAGAGGGTTGTCATTCAGACAACCCTCTCTAAGGGCTAATTACTATAATTACTGTAATACGTATACTCCGTCTACAATCTTAACAGCCTTAGGAGCTTTATTCGGCTCGCCTGCTGCGGTCCAGGTCATTCCCGTACCTGTTAAGCCGTCGATGGAAATCTCTGTCATGGCAGCCTTCATTGCGTCACAGATATCGGATGCGCTCATATCAGGTGTGATGCCGGCTTTCTCTGCGGCAGCCTTGATCGCGTACATACCGTCGTAAGCGCCTGCGGCGAACTGAAGCGGCTCTTCGTTGTATGCGGTTCTGTATGCTTCAACGAAACCTTTACTGCTCTCCTCATCTACGGAGAACGGTGTTAACAGCATTAAGCCTTCTGCCAGGGATTTATCAAAGTTCTCTACGCTTAAGATACCGTCCATACCGTCACAGCCAAAGAAGATTGGGCTGAATTCTTTGTCGGAAGCCTGCTTTAAGATAACGGATGCTTCCTGGTAGTAGATTGGCAGGAATACCAGCTCTGCGCCGGCTTCTTTAGCCTTGTCAAGCTGTACGGAGAAATCGGTGTTGCTGTCTGCCGTAAATGCTTCGCTGGCCACTACTTCAAGTCCCTGGTTGGCAGCCTCTGATACGAAGGACTCACGGATACCGTCGGAATACTCGGTAGAACTGTCATAAATAATGGCAATCTTTGTTGCAAGCTTGTGCTCGCCTATGTACTGTGCGGATGCTTTACCCTGATCCGGATCGGAGAAGCATACACGGAATGCATTGTCACCCGAAATACACTCTACGGCAGAACCGGATGGTGTAATCTGGAACATGTTGTCAACCTGTGACTCCGCCACTACTGCGATACATGGCTTGGACGTAACAGTTCCGAGTAACATCTGCATGTCCCAGTCTTTTAATGTATTGTAGGCATTGATTGCCTTCTCAGGATCGTGCTCGTCGTCCTGGAAATTGTATTCGATCTGAACACCGTTAATTCCGCCGGCTGCATTGATCTCTTTTGCCGCCAGTTCCATACCGTTTTTAACGGCAATTCCGTAGGCTGCTGCCGGTCCTGTCAGAGGGCCGATACCGCCAATCTTAAATACCCCGTCTGCTGAAGCGGCTGGTGCCTGTGATTCGCCCTCGGCCTGTGCTGCCGGTGTTTCTCCCGCTGCTGCTGTTGTGTCAGCAGGTTTGCTGCCTGAACCGCCGCATGCGGTTAAGGATGCTGCCATGGCCACTGCAAGGCCTAAGCTTAATACTTTCTTTTTCATAATGTTCTCCTCCAATTTTTCCGCTGGCACCGGTCTTTCGGACAACGGTGCTAACTGATTGATTGACGACATTATAAGTTTAAGAATTTGAATTGTCAATATGAAAACCGAACAAAAAAAAGGAATTCGAAAGAAAAACTTCATTTTTCCGTTCAATTCCCCTCGAATCATAACTTATTGTTATATCAGCCATCTCCCCAGATTATAGGAAGCAGTAAAAACAGGCCGTTTGTCTTCCGTCTACGCACGCTTGGTTACAGCAGGAAGACAAACGGCCTGTTTCTACAAAAAACTTCATTTTTCTTCTTTTTCAGGAAAACAGGTAAAATACGCGTTTCAAGATTCCCATGGCAGGCTGCTGCTCTCAATCCGTCCGTCGCGCAGCATCAGATCACCCACGGCATCTTTTGCAGGCTTGCCGTCAAAAAGCACCTGGTTGACCTGCTCCACAATCGGCATGTCGATTCCGTATTCCACGGCCAGTTTTTTACCGGCCTTTGCGGAGTAAACGCCCTCCACAACCATCTGGACTTCCTTCATGGCCTCTTCCATCGTATATCCCTTTCCAATCAGGATACCGGCCCTTCTGTTTCGGCTGTGCATACTGGCACACGTGACGATCAAATCACCGATGCCGGAAAGTCCGCCGAAGGTCTGTTCTTTTCCGCCCATCTTGACGCCCAGGCGTGTCAGCTCGGCAATTCCCCTGGTAATCAGGGCCGCTTTTGTGTTGTCCCCGTACCCCAGACCGTCCGCGATACCGGCTGCCAGGGCAATTACATTCTTAAGAGCCGCCCCCACTTCGATTCCGAGCATATCGGGGCTTGTGTAAACGCGGAAGACTGAACTCATAAAAACCGACTGGATATAATCGGCCACTTTCTTGCGATGGGCCCCGGCCACACAGGTCGTCGGGATTCCGCGGCTTACCTCCTCCGCATGGCTGGGTCCTGAAAGCACGGCCACTTCGGCCTCGGGAAGCTCCTCCTCGATGACCTGGGACATTGTTTTTAAGCTGCTCTCCTCGATTCCCTTGGATACATTGATGACGATCTGTCCGTAGCGGATGTACTCCCTCATCCTGGCCGCCGTCGTTCTGATGTAGACGGAAGGAACCGCCAGCACGAGAATATCCTTCTCCGACATGGCCTCTTTCAAATCGGCCGTCAGAATCAGTTCATCCGGCAGCACTACCTCCGGCAGGTTCTTATGCCTTCTGCTCTCCTTCATCTCCATAATTTCTTCTTCGATGGCAGACCATACCGTAACCTGACAGCCATTCTTACAAAGCAGCAGGGAGAGGGCTGTTCCCCATGTCCCTGATCCAATCACACCAACTGCAGTCATTTCGTAACCCTCCGCTATTTTTTCGATGCGCCCAGCTTATTCTCCGTCCCGGACAGCAGCCGGCCGATATTGGCCCGATGGCGCCATATGGCCATACACATCAATACGCCGCCCAGTATGTAAAATTCCGGCAGGAGGGCAGCCGCCACATGGTAGCTCCCCGACCGGCCGAAAATAATAAGCTCGGCAAAAAAGGTAACCGACACAAGAATGGAACCTAAGGAAACATATCTCGTGACCGCTACCGCAAC
Organism: uncultured Clostridium sp.; assembly: GCA_958349075.1. Taxonomy (GTDB): domain Bacteria; phylum Bacillota; class Clostridia; order Lachnospirales; family Lachnospiraceae; genus Otoolea. Next base: position 3,378 of record CATWBR010000147.1, on the reverse strand, counting down.
TGCAAAGACCACAAAGCAGGTCAGGGTAATCCTGAAATCCATGGCCGTCATAATTCCGGCCATGGAGGCAATTCCCTTGCCTCCTTTAAAATGCAGGTAAAAAGGAAAATTGTGTCCCAGCGTAACGCCGAGCCCGGCATAAAGGGCCAGGAGATCCGTACTGTCCGAAGCAGAAGCAAATAAAACCCTGACAAGACACATCGCGATCACCGCTTTGAAAAAGTCTCCCAGGAAAACAACGGCCGCAGCCTTTTTTCCCATAACGCGCAGCACATTCGTAGAGCCGGCATTGCCGCTTCCGTGCTGCCTGATATCGATTCTCTTCACTTTTCCATATAAGTAGCCGGACTGAATCAGGCCGAATGCATAGCCGATTACAACACAAATAAGCCGTTCCATACTTACTGCTCCTTTCCCTTCCTTTCACGGACTAAGAACTTAAGAGAAGTCCCCCTGAATCCAAACGCATCACGGATTCTGTTTTCCAGATATCTGGTGTATGAAAAATGCATCAGTTCTTTATCATTTACAAAGACAACAAAGGTCGGCGGCTTTACCGATACCTGTGTCATATAGTAGAGCTTCAGTCTCTTGCCCTTGTCGGACGGCGGCTGCTGCAGCGCTACTGCCTCGGTCATAATCTCGTTCAGCACGCCCGTAGCGATACGCAGCGTCTGGTTCTCCCTCACCATGTCGATCATATCGTAGAGTTTATTAATACGCTGTCCCGTGGTGGCGGAAATAAAGATAAACTCCGCATAAGGGATAAAGGACAGGGTCATTTTAATCTTATTGGTATATTCATAGATCGTCTTATCCGTCTTCTCAATGGCATCCCATTTGTTGACGACAATGATAATGCCTTTTCCCCTCTCGTGGGCGATTCCGGCAATCTTGGCATCCTGTTCCGTCACGCCCTCCACGGCATCGATGACAACCAGAACCACATCGGCGCGCTCTACCGCCGTTACGGTCCTGATGATGCTGTAACGTTCCAGCTCTTCCTTAATCTTATTCTTTCTCCTCAGTCCGGCCGTATCAATAAATACATACTCCGTGCCGTTGTGGATGATCTCGGTATCCACCGCGTCCCTCGTGGTTCCCGCTATGTCCGATACGATAACGCGGTTCTCTCCCAGCAGCTTATTGATAATGGAAGATTTACCCACGTTGGGCTTGCCCACGATGGCAATTCTCGGACGCTCGTCCTCCTCTTCCTCACCGGTACCATCCTCAAAGTGTTTTACTACTTCGTCGAGGAGCTCGCCCAGGCCGAGCCTGGATGCGGCTGATATGGCAACCGGATCCCCGATTCCCAGGTTGTAGAATTCATAGACGTCGTTGCCGAACTTGGAAAAGCTGTCCACCTTGTTGACCGCCAGAACCACCGGTTTTTTCGACTTGCGGAGCATATCTGCCACCTTGGAATCCGAGTCGGTCAGTCCCTGCCTAACATCTACAATAAAGATAATTACATCCGCCGTAGCGATGGCTATCTCCGCCTGCTCGCGCATCTGGGACAGGATCACGTCTTTCGTATCGGGCTCAATACCGCCCGTGTCAATCAGGGTAAACGCCTTATCCAGCCAGGTACATTCGGCATAGATCCGGTCTCTTGTTACGCCCGGAGTATCTTTTACTATGGAAATCATGTCGCCCGCCAGGACGTTAAACAACGTGGATTTCCCCACATTCGGACGTCCTACCACAGCCACAACCGGTTTCTTTTTATTCATATTACGTTACGCCTCCGTTCAAATATTCTGTGCATCATTATTCTGCAATTTAGGTCTCTTCTGTCTTTTGATTATAGGAAGATAATTCATATTCCCCATGTTCGGGCGCCTCTTCTTCCACCGGCCCGAGCACTGCATCTACAAAGTCATGTCCGCTTGATTTTACAATATCCACCCGGACTTGTAAAGCATTTTGTACTTCTGTTTTCGTCACGTCGTCCAGAAAAACCTCTTCTCCGCTGCGGAACATGGCGCAGGGCAGCAGAAGGCGCTCCCCCAGTTCCTGTCCCTTAAGCTGTTCGATCAGATCGGTTCCCGTAATCAAACCGGCCACCGTAATCTGCTCTCCGAAAAAACGATTTATAATCTTATAGAGATGCACCTTTCTGCCGGGATAAATCTTCATAATCCGATCCAGATATTCCTTAATATAAGGATAAGCCAGGACGCCGGTAGCCATGGAAAGCACTTCCGTCCCCCCGTCATCGGAAGACCCCTTTAACGCCTGCTCAATCTCGGTTGTCAAAAGCCGCACCATACCAACCCCGTTCTCCAACTGGATATAGCCGTCATACCGCTCCTCCTCCGGCATCGGCCGGCCGGCCAGCATATAGAGCTCATCGCTGGCATGGATAAAATGGATCCCGTGCTTCTCGAATATAATCTTCTGCCACCGCTCGATGATCTCAAGGTTTTCCTCCGCATCCTCCTTTGTAAAAGGTTCAAGGGGAAAAAGTCCCTCCCGGAATTTTGAAAGCCCGACCGGAACCACAGAAACGCTTGCCATACAGGGCGCATAACGGGAAAGATCACGGATGGACCGCTCTAACTCGGCCTTGTCGTTTACATTCTTGCAGAGGACAATCTGCCCGTTCATCGGAATCTCAGCCTCAAAGAGTGTGTCTATCTTTGACAGCGCATCGCCGGCAAAACGGTTGTGCAGCATCAGACACCGCAGCTCGGGATTCGTGGTCTGGACAGAAATATTGATCGGAGCCAGTCTGTAGCGGATGATCCTGTCAATATCCTTGTCCTTCATGTTCGTCAGGGTAATATAATTGCCCTGGAGGAATGAAAGCCTGGAATCATCATCTTTAAAATAAAGAGTCTCCCTCATCCCCGCGGGCATCTGATCAATAAAACAGAAAATACATTTATTCTTGCAGGAACGGTAATCACTCATCAGTCCATTCTCAAAGGTCAGTCCCAGATCCTGGTATTCATTCTCGATATCCAGCTCCCACTCTTCCCCGTTTTTCTTCCGTACAACCAGGGTGATGGCCTCGCTGTCAATCATATATTCGTAATCAAATATATCCTCTATCTCGTCTCCGTCTATTGTTAACAGTATGTCCCCCGGTTCCAGCTCCAGCTCTTCCGCAATGGAGCCGGGATCGACTTTACTGATTCTATGTCCTTTTTTCACCATACTTTACTCTGCCTTTCTATTTCTTTGTTACTATTCACAGCCCTGCAAAAATCTCAGTTCTGTGAATACCAACACGCTCCGCGATGCACAGAAACGGTAAAAACACCGTTGATTGTGATGAAAAGTCCGCATCGCGCACTTTTCGTTGCGTCTCGCCGTACAACTCGGGATTTTCACACAAAATGCGCGTGAAAACACCTCGCGGAATAATGG
>CATWBR010000146.1 GCA_958349075.1 uncultured Clostridium sp. | reverse complement strand
CTGGCCGGATTCCCCCCTCACGACAACCTATCCCCGGGACTGAAGACTCATACCAACCATCTTCCCACACCGGACATTGGCCGTTCCGGCCGCGTCCTCCTTCCTCAATTAAATCCCTGCTTGTTTATAAAATATTGAACAGAAAATTTTGATTACGGCAGGAATAAAATTTTTCGTTTGAACCATACTATCCGTAAACAGTTCATAGGAAAAGGATGTGAAGTGACATGAATCTTAGGAAAAAAACAGGGATTATTATATTGCTTTGCTGTATGGCTGCCATTGTGGCGGTAGTGTGGTATTGTCTTCTGACTGTTGGCCGTAATTCTTCCCATATTGACGGAACTTTTGTTAAGAATATTGAGATACGGGAAGAAATGGAGATGGCGGCATGACACAGACGGTTTATGTTAAACTCAGCCAGATTACCCAGGTCCATAAGAAGGATATTTTTCTGAGCGATATTGCAGAGGTTTACTGCAGTGATAAGAGCACGGCCAGCCGCTGTAAGGCAGTAAAGGTGCAGACGCTCCATTCCGATCAGGAAAAGCGGTATATGGGGAGTATTGTGGATGTTGTCCAGAAGATTTCGGAGAACGTTCCGGAAGCGGAAGTTAACAGCGTAGGGGAAACTGATTTTATCATCGATTACCAGCCGTCTAAAAAACCGATGTATGCATGGCAGTGGCTCAAAACGATTTTTGTCTGCCTCGTATGTTTTTCGGGAGCGGCTTTTGCCATTATGACGTTTAATAACGACGCAAGCGTGCTGGATGTGTTTAAGGAATTGTACCGCCTTGTCATGGGAAAAGAGTCGGACGGGCTTACGATTTTGGAGACCACTTACTCGGTCGGTCTGGCGCTTGGTATTGTCGTATTCTTTAACCATTTTGCAAAAATCAAGCTGAATACGGATCCGACGCCGCTGGAGGTGGAGATGCGTCTTTACGAGGATAATATCAACAAAACCCTGATTCAGAATGACGGAAGAAAGGAGTCTGGCATAGATGTTTCTTAGACAGTCTCTTCTGGCTTTTATCGGTCTTTGCGCCGGCGGCGTCATAGCGGCCGGCGTTTTTGCTTTTTTGGCCATCATCGGAGTGTTTCCGCGTGTGATTGGAAAGACGGGGACAAGCAGGCATATTCTGCTTTACGAGACGGTGATTATCATCGGCGGTGTGTTCGGCAACGTGCTGGATATCTTTGAATTTCCGATGTTGTTTGGAGCCAGAGGGCTGGGAATCCCACTGCTTGGACACCTTGTGCTGGGAATTTTCGGGCTCGGCAGCGGCATCTTTGTCGGGTGTCTTGTAATGTCCCTGGCGGAGACTCTGAAGGCGCTGCCGGTAATCAGCAGGAGGATCAGGCTGGCCGTCGGGCTGCAGTATGTAATCCTGTCCGTTGCCCTCGGAAAACTCTTCGGCTGCCTCGTATATTTCCTCGGAGGTATGGGCAAGTAAATACGGGAAAGAGGCGGCACAGTCCGGCGGGAAAAAGTGAACAGATAAGACTGGAGGCATAACAGATGGAAGTAGATAAAAAACAATATGGTGATTACGTAAAACAGATAACACCCGTCCACAGCACCTTTAAAAATGTTTTGACGGCGTTTGTGACAGGAGGCGCTATCTGTACGATTGGGCAGATTCTTCTGAACCTTTTTAAAGAAAACGGACTGGAGAAAGATGCTGCCGCGGCATGGACGCTGCTCATTCTGATATTATTAAGCGTCATCCTGACGGGCTTAAACATATTCCAGAAAATCGCAAAGTTCGGCGGAGCCGGAGCGCTTGTTCCCATCACCGGATTTGCCAATTCGGTGGCGGCTCCGGCAATCGAGTACAAGGCGGAGGGTCAGGTCTTCGGAGTGGGCTGTAAGATATTTACGATTGCGGGACCCGTTATCCTCTACGGCGTCCTGGTTTCATGGGCGCTTGGAGTTATCAGCATGATATTTGGCTTTGGTCTTGGAAAGTAAAGGGAAAGGAGCAGTTGAGATGCAGAAGGGAAAAGCAAGCGTAAAATTCGAAAACCAGCCGGTGATACTGGCAGCGGCTTCAATCGTGGGAGAGAAGGAAGGCGACGGGCCGCTTGGCACCTGTTTTGACAGGATAGAGCCGGATCCCATGTACGGACAGGATAACTGGGAAGCTGCGGAGAGTGAATTCCAGAGGCAGACAGCCCTTAAATGTTTGGAGAAGTCGGGACTTCGCGAAAGTGAGATCAGATATCTTTTCGCAGGTGATCTTTTAGGCCAGATTGTGGCCACCTCCTTTGGAGTCCAGGATCTCGGGATTCCGATGTTTGGCCTCTACGGAGCCTGTTCAACCATGGGCGAAGCCATGATGCTTGGTTCCATGATTGTGAATGCAGGCTATGCCGATCGGATCATGTCGCTGGCATCCAGCCACTTTGCATCCGCTGAGCGTCAGTTCCGCTTTCCGCTCGCCTACGGAAACCAGAGGCCGTTTTCCACAACCTGGACCGTCACGGGCTGCGGTTCCGTCGTCATTGGAAAGGACGGAAAGGGAAGTCCGGCGGCGCAGGAAAAGGCATATGCCAAAATAGCGGGAGCCACGACGGGAAAGATTGTGGATATGCAGTCAAGGGATTCCATGAACATGGGAGCGGCCATGGCTATGGCGGCGGTTGACACAATCCTGCAGAACTTCCGTGATTTTAATGTGGATCAGAATTATTACGACAAAATTATTACCGGGGATCTGGGAGCCGTCGGACAGAATATCCTGTTTGATTTCATGGATCAGGCCGGATATGATGTGAAGGGAATCCATATGGACTGCGGTATGACAATCTTTGATTCGGCCACCCAGGATACCCACTCGGGCGGAAGCGGCTGCGGCTGTTCGGCCGTGACGCTGTGCGGTTATATCCTGCCGAAGATCAGGAGCGGAGAGTGGAAGCGTGTGCTCTTTGTGCCTACCGGAGCCCTTCTGTCCCAGATCAGCTTCAACGAGGGGCAGAATGTCCCGGGAATTGCCCATGGGGTGATTTTGGAGCACATCGGGGGTTGAATGACGGATCCGGAAAGAAGATCCGGAATGGAGGAATAAATTTATGGATTATATTAAGGCGTTTGTAGTGGGCGGACTGATTTGTGCGGCGGTGCAGATCCTGATGGATAAAACAAAACTTCTGCCGGGCCGCATTATGGTGCTGCTCGTAGTGACGGGTTCCATCCTGGGCTTTGTTGGAATATACGAACCATTTGCCGAGTGGGCCGGAGCGGGGGCCACAATACCGCTTCTAGGATTTGGAAACAGCCTGTGGAAGGGCGTCAGCGAAGCGATTGGCAAGGATGGTCTGCTGGGGCTGTTTAGGGGCGGTTTTACGGCGGGTGCCGCAGGAATATCCGGGGCGCTGATCTTCGGATATTTTGCATCCCTGATTTTTAAGCCCAAGCTTAAGGACTAAACGAAAAACGGGTTCCGGAAGAGAGCCGGTCAGAACAGGACGGAGAGACAGATGGCAGGAAAGCCCATGTGCTGCGGCACAAACGGCGCTGCGGTCTGTCTCTCTTTGAGCGTTGCATTAATGGTGACATTGCATGCCTGTGGACGGCGGTCCTCTTTTTGAAATCAATAAAAATACTTGACAAAATCATACATTTTGATATACTTGACAATATCAAACAAATGAAGCATATCAAATACATCAGACGGAGGTTACCATGTACCAGACATTTGCCTATTACACCTCGGTTTTCAGGGAGGATTTCACATCATTCTGTAAGGGGGAACTTCAGAAAGAGGGAATTTCCCTGGGGCTTTTATACTTTTTAATTTACATCGGGAAGAAACCGGGCTGCTCACAGCGGGAGATGGCGGCGGCCGTCCGCTCGGATGAAGGCTATGCGGCCAGATCTGTGGAAAAGCTTCTGCAGGAAGGTTTTATCGAGCGCAGACGCCATGAGAAGGACAGGAGGATGGTTCTTTTGACACTCACGGAAAAAGGGGAGCAGACCTTTGAAAAGGCCCATTCGTTATTTGAGGAGTGGGATGAAAAGGTGCTGTCCCCCCTGGATGAGAATGAAAAGAAGCAGCTTTTTGATATGCTGAAAAAGATAAAGGAAGCAGGGGAGGGGACAGGATGTACGAAATGATCAATTCCCCATTTACAATCCGGGGCCTCACGCTCAAAAACAGGATTGTATTTGCTCCAACTACGATGGGACTGAACGAGAGGGCATATCTTGAACGGATGGGGCAGATAGCCGCAGGAGGCGCGGCGATGCTGACAATCGGTGACGTTCCCGTCCTGAGGCACAGCCTGTTTGAAAAGCCGCTGTACGGCAGGAAGGGATATGAATTCTACAGCAGGCTTACCGATACCATACATAAAAACGGGGCAAAGGCCTGTGCCCAGCTTCACGTGCCGGACTCCGACCTGAAGGGAATGATCCGCTATATACCGGGAATCCTGACAAAGAAAATCACGCCCGACCGGCTGAGAACCCTGATGAATGAGAGAACCGGCCCATATATCAGTAACATCCCCGAAAAAAGGGTGAGGGAGATCACATCATCCTTTTCGGAGGCGGCCCGGCTGGCTGAAAAGGCCGGTTTTGACATGATACAAATCCACGGTGACAGAATGTGCGGGAGCTTCAGCTCCGCCGTTTTTAACAGCAGGATGGACCAATACGGCGGTTCTGCCGGAAACCGCGCCAGATTCGCCTCTGAGGCCGTTGCGGCCGTGAGGCGTGAGCTTCCGGACATGCCCATAGAGTATAAGCTGGCTGTGCGCCAGGAGAATCCCCACTACGGCAATGCGGGAATCCTCCTGGAAGAACTTCCGGTCTTTCTGCCGGCTCTTGAGGATGCAGGTGTGGACTGTTATCACGTGGCACTGGCGGATCACACGTCTCTGTCGGACACGATACCGCCAAAGTCACATCCATATTTTTCGGAGGAAGGCTGTTTTCTGAAGTACAGTGACGAGGTGAGGAAATATACTTCCCTTCCGGTCTGCGGGGTGGGAGGACTGACCAATCCGGATTTCGTAGAAGAACAGCTTCAAAAATCGAGAATTGATTATGCGGCCATGAGCCGCCAGTTGCTGGCCGATCCGCAGTGGCCGGCAAAGACGGCAGGAGAAAATCAGGAGAAGATAAGAACCTGTGTCCGGTGTAACAGGGAATGCCTGGGGGGAATGATGGAACACAGGGGAGTTCATTGCATTTATGACGGCAGACAGGAGGAAAAAAGATGAAATACGCAATCATATACAGCAGCAGGACGGGAAATACAAAAATGCTGGCAGATAAAGCACGGGAGGTATTTGGGAATGCAGGGGAGGGAGAGTGTCTCTTTTATGGGGACGCGCCTGCCGCTTTGCAGGAAGGAGAAAAGCGCGGGGAAAAAGCGGAACGGGCCGATATTCTCTGCGTCGGTTTCTGGACGGATAAGGGGAATGCGGACTCCGATACCCTTTCCTTTCTGAAGGCGCTGGGAAGAACGGTTCCGGTTCCGGAAAAGCTGGTTCTTTTCGGTACGGCCGGTTTTGGTTCTGACCGGGCATATTATGACAAAGTGATCCGAAACATCGCCCGGGAGCTTCCCGATACCGTGAAGATTGAGGCGTATTTCATGTGCCAGGGCAGAATGTCTTCCAATGTGCTGGAGCGCTACCGGGCCATGCTGGAGGTTAATCCTGAGGACAGCATGGCTGAGCAGATGATAGAGAATTTTAATGCGGCGTTATCCCATCCGGGAGAGGAAGATTTTAATGCATTTGGTCATTTTCTGGAGGAAACAATTGGAATAAGGTAACGAAATCGTGATCGTTGAGTTTGGGTGACAGAAGCCAAAACCAGCCCGGACCGCGGTGAACAGGGATTTTCTCTGTCTCACCGCGGTCCGGGCTGGTTTTATGCCGTTTTTAACCGTTAGGTCCCGCCGGAACGATCGGAATGGTATTGCCGTCCCCGGAGGAATGCGGGTAAGTATAATATTCATTGGCCGGCCTTGAGTAAGGGGCCGTAGTCTCCGGAACATAGCCCGGGCCGTACGGGATGTCGCTTCCTTCCGCTCCCGAAGGATCAATAATGGTGGAAGAGCCGTTATGTACGGTACAGTAATCCGGCATTGCGTAGTAGGAGTCGTCGGTAATGCCCTCGTCTGCCGGAACAGCCATAAAGGTGCGCGCCTCCTGCTGGTCCTCCGGACAGAACGCGGTAGGACGTCCGCCTGACGCCGTGCAGACCGTGACTCTTACATGGTGATCACATGCCTCGGTTGGGACGGTCCCTTTGGCAAAATACTCGGTATAGACGGCATTGCCCCTCGGGTCGCTGCTGCAGACGCCGGACACGGCAAGTTTGCCTGATTTCCTGCACACCTGGGCCGTCTCAATACTGTCGGGCACAGGGAAGCCGGGGTCGGAGAGTCCTTCGTGAACCCTGGTCATAATCTTACGCCAGATACGCTTCGTAAAGCTGGTACCGCCGTTTATGTTGCCGCGTGAATCCTTAAGCTTCTGGTTGTTGTCGCATCCGCCCCAGATGCCTGCTGTATAGTATGGTGAATAACCGACAAACCAGATATCTTTATTATCCGTTGTAGTACCGCTCTTTCCGGCGGTCGTCATGCCCGGGACTGCGGCTGCGGTTCCTGTTGCGTTGACACCGGCTCCCGGCCTGGAATAGAGGACATTGCTCTGCATAACGTCCGTCATTGCGTCGGTCAGCAGGAAGGCGGTAGAGTCCTTAAGCACCTGTCTTGTCTCCGGCACATTTTCAATCAGTACCTTGCCGTTGCGGTCCAGAATCCTTGTAAAGAAAATTGGTTTTGTATAGGTGCCGTTGTTGGCGATGGAAGCAAACGCATTGGTCAGCTCCAGGTTTGTGACGCCCTTTGTAATACCGCCGAGGGCGGTCGACAGGTTCAAATCCGAGGAGACGAGAGTGGTAATCCCGAGCTTTTCCGCATATTCCACGCCGAGCTGGGGCGTTACCGTCTCAGCCATGCACCGCAGGGCGATAATGTTCATAGAATAAACGATACCGTCACGGATGGAGTGGTATCCCTTGTAGTCGGTTCCCCACCAGTTCCTGAATGATTTGGTGCCTACCGTATAAGGAGCATCATAGTATACGGAGGCAAGCGTTGCTCCGCAGGTGTCGATGGCAGGTGCAAAGGATGTGATTACCTTGAAGGTGGAACCCGGCTGCCTGGGCGTGTTGGTGGCCCTGTTTAAGGTGCGGTTGGCCGTCTTCTCGCCGCGTCCGCCGCTGATTGCCTTGACATAGCCGGTGGACTGCTCGATCAGGACAAAGGATGCCTGAGGCTGAAGCGTGATATGGGAGGATTCCCCGATCACCTGATCGCCTTCTTTCAGCAGATACGCCTTGTATTCGTCAATTGCCGCCTGTATCTCGGCTTCGCTGTCAAACAGGCCTTCATAGCTTGTCTGTCCCTTGACCTGACGGAAATAGGTTTTCATCGTCTCCTGGGAAAAGTGCTCCGTTGTTCCGTCGGCATGAGTGATGGAGAGACGGTATTCCACAGAGAGACGGGCTGCGTCGTAATTTTCCGGATTGTTGATTTCCTCGTCTACAATGGCCTGTATGGCCGGATCCTGAGGCGTTTCAATTTGGAGCCCGCCGCTGTACAGCAGATTGTAGGCCTGGGTGTTCGTATAGCCGAACTCCTCTTTCAGGGCTTCCGTCACCTGCTCGATGAGCTCGTCCGTATAGTAGGAGTAAGGGGAAGTATTCTCCTTGATTGCGAGATCCACGTTCTGGATACGGGAATAAACGTCGTCGGCCAGAGCTTCATCCTGTTCTTCCTTTGTAATATATCCCTGGTTGTACATCTCCTGGAGGATGACTTCCCTCCGCTCCGCATTGTCCTCGGGGCCGGATACCGGATTTAAACGGGCCGGGTTCTTCGTAATACCTGCAATAACGGCGCATTCGGAGAGGGTCAGCTCTGAGACATCCTTATTAAAATACCGCAGGGCCGCGGCCTTGACGCCGAGCGTGTTCTTTCCGAGGTTGATCGTGTTTAGGTAGTTGGTAAGAATAATCTTCCGGTCTACATTCTTTGTGAGCTGTAAGGCCAGGTACTGTTCCTGTATCTTTCGTTCAATCTTTGCTCCGTCGCTTGTCTCCATACCGCCGTTAAACACAGTGTTCTTGATTAACTGCTGGGTCAGGGTACTGGCGCCGCCGCTGTAATTGTGGGTCAGGACGCCGACCGCGGCTCTGGTAATGGAACGGAGGTCGATTCCGTTGTGCTGCCAGAAACGGGAGTCCTCGATCGCCACAAAGGCGTCGATAAGATCCTGGGGCAATTCTTCATAGGTAGCTTCGATGCGGTTCGAATCGGTTCCCACCAGCGTATCCGTTACTTCTCCGTTTGCGTTATAAATCGTGGAAAAATAACCGCTGGGGGCGAAACTGTCCGGATTAAAGTCAGGGGAACTGTCGATAATTCCTTTCAGCATGCCGATCCCTGTGCTGATTCCCGCTGCGGTGATAAAGAGAAACAGGACAAAAACCGTTTTAAAAAAAGATAAGAATACCTTATTTGTATATTTTTTCTTCCGGGAGCTGGCTGCCTTTATTCTTCGTTTAGTTGATTTTCTGCCATAATTCATAGGAGCCTCCTTTATAAGCTATCATTATAGCAAAAGTTACCTGATAAATAAATACTATTGTCATGAAATTTTTTTTACGTTATTATGAATAGAGAGGCATTTAATTAGGGCTCACAGACAGTATTCCACGAGGGAATTTATATGGGAGAAGTGATACAGGAGGAAATAGATGAAAGAAAATTACAGAATCCTTTATAAGGGAGGAGAGGGAGAGATTGTGGAGAAAAAGTCGCGTTTCATTGCCGCAATCCGTCCGGTGGAATCCGAGGAAGAGGCCGTCTCCTTCATTGCGGAAATGAGGAAAAAATATTGGGACGCGACCCACAACTGTTCCGCTTTTACGGTGGGGGAGAATTTTGAGATATCCAGGTGCAGCGACGACGGGGAACCTGCCCAGACGGCGGGAAGGCCGATGCTGGATGTGCTTCTGGGAGAGGAGATCCATAACGTCTGCGCTGTCGTAACGCGCTATTTCGGCGGAACGCTCCTGGGGACGGGCGGTCTGGTCAGAGCCTATTCCGGGGCGGTTCAGGAAGGGCTTAAAAACTGCGTGATCCTGGAAAAGAAACTGGCTGAAAAACTGGAGCTTAAGACAGATTACGGCGATCTGGGGAAAATACAGTATATCCTTGCGGAACAGGGCATTACGGTGCTTGGAAGTGAATACAGCGATACGGTGGTCCTCACCGCGCTGACGCCGCTGTCCGAGGCGCAGGGGCTTAAGAAAAAGCTGACGGAAGGAACAGGCGGCCGATGCAGGATAGAGCTTCTCGACAAGGTATACTTTGGAGTAAACGGCGGTGAGACCGTAATCTTTTAGACGCGCTCACCCTCCCGTACAACAGGCAGTATGAGAGGATATGATAAGGAGGGCCATAGCCCATAGCATCAGGGTTGCGAGAATCAGAAGAAGTGTCACAGGGCCATTCCAGTCATACGTTTTTTTCTTTCGCCGGCTCTTCAGCAGATACAATCCGCACAGGAGCAGTACCGATAAGAAAGAGAGGGCTATGATAAACAGCAGCGCCAGGGGGACAAAGACCTGCATATCATTGTGCATGGCAGCCAGATCGGGTGCGATCCACTGCGCGTAGATAAAGGCGGTAACAATTTCACCTATTATGAAAAGAAGATAACATTTGTTTTCGTTATTTAAATGCCCCATACGGCGCCTCCTGTAAGAACGATTTTTTCCATAATTGAATTATATTGCAAAACAGCGGGAAGGGCAATTTGAAAAAG
>CATWBR010000145.1 GCA_958349075.1 uncultured Clostridium sp. | reverse complement strand
TATATATCCTATCAGTTCCGTCCTGCATCTGGGCAGGCAACGGGAGCTTCTGTCTATAGAAGCGGTAGGGTACTCTGGAGAGTCTCCATTTTGAGGAGCGCCGAAGGTGTAAGACAGATTCAAGTCCATGGTATCTGTTGATCTCTCAGGCAAAAGGACAGGGCATACATAAAAAGCAATGGGATAAGTCCCGTTGTATGCAAATGTTCTACTCTTTGGAGAGCTGGTATTTATCAGCTCTTATTTTATTGCCGCAAAACGGCAGCGCAATTAAAACATAGAGGAGGATAACAAAAATGGACGCATTATTAGCATTGGTAACAAAAGGTAACGATTTTCTCTGGAGTTTTCTCCTGATCGTACTGTTATGCGGTACGGGTGTGTACTACACAATCAGGTTGAAATTTATCCAGGTGAGAAAATTCGGTGAGGGATGCAGGCAGGTATTCGGCCATATCAAGCTGAATGGCGAAAAGCATGAGAAGGGTGAGATGAGCCCGTTCCAGTCTATAGCAACGGCTATAGCAGCGCAGGTTGGTACCGGAAACCTGGCGGGTGCTGCAACAGCACTGATCGGCGGCGGCCCGGGAGCGATTTTCTGGATGTGGATCAGTGCCTTCTTCGGAATGGCTACGATTTATGCAGAGGCAGTGCTTGCGCAGACCTATAAAACTGAGGTGAACGGTGAAGTGACGGGAGGCCCTGTTTACTATATCAAGGCGGCCTTCAAGGGAACATTCGGAAAGGTGCTTGCCACTTTATTCGCAATTTTCATCATCCTGGCGCTTGGATTCATGGGCAATATGGTTCAGTCCAACTCCATCGGAGCTGCCTTCGTAGAAGTGTTCCATGTATTTAACCTGAACATTCCTCCGATAGCCATAGGTATCGTTGTTGCGGCATTCGCAGCATTCATTTTCCTTGGCGGTACACAGAGGCTTGCTGCAGTAGTTGAAAAGATCGTTCCGATTATGGCAGGTGTTTACATTGTGGGAAGCGTTATCCTGATTGCAATGAACTTTACTCAGATTCCGGAAGCATTCAGAATGATTTTTGTGGGAGCTTTTGACCCTAAAGCAGTGCTCGGCGCCGGTGCCGGTATTGCAGTAAAAGAAGCGATCCGCTTCGGTGTGGCAAGAGGATTATTCTCCAATGAGGCCGGTATGGGTTCCACACCTCATGCCCATGCAAGAGCAAAAGCGGAAACGCCTCATCAGCAGGGACTCTGCGCAATGATCAGCGTGTTTGTCGATACATTCATTATCCTGAACCTGACCGTATTCTCAGTGCTTACAACAGGCGCTATGAATTCAGGTAAAGACGGCACGGCTCTTACACAGGCCGCATTTATGCAGGGATTCGGCACATTCGGCATTATATTTGTAGCAGTCTGCTTGCTGTTCTTTGCATTTTCAACAATCCTCGGCTGGCATTTCTTTGGCCTGATTAATGCAAAATACCTGTTCGGTGACAATGCAGCTAAGATATATTCCGTGATTGTTGTTATCTGTATTGTGATCGGTTCAACCCTGAAGCTGGAACTTGTATGGTCACTGGCAGACTTCTTCAACGGACTTATGGTAATTCCGAACATTATGGCTCTGCTGGCGCTCAGTGGAGTTGTTATAAAGGCAGGACAGAAGCTGAAATAGAAAAGTATAATTCCTTAAACGGGGAATGCAAATTCTTTAACAAAGAAGTTATATACAGCCGTGGAAACAGCAGACTATTCTGCCGGTTTCCACGGCTGTTTTACATGGAATACCCTAAATTTTATTCCGACAGATCTTTTTCTCCAATTTTGGCTGTTCGGGACTGGCCCAGGTTTATTACTTTTCCGCCACCATCATATACCGGTTATGAGCGTCTTTCATACAGGCGATTAACGGTTTTTGGGTCAGGGCGAAGTAGCGTTCTTTGATTGTCCGCTCCAATTCATCCAGATCCGTTTTGATGCTTTTGCCGATAAACATGGATGCTACAAAATTCCTTGTGACGGCAAGGATGGTATTGCATTCGATGTCCAGGATCTTTCCCGAGTCTTTTTCAACTACGAGGCTGATGTAAAATTCTCCGTGGAGCGTATAGATGGCATCCTCGCGGCTCGGTTTAGCCTGGCCTACTATCAGCAGAGTATCATTATTATACATGGTTTTAGTTCTCCTTCCGGTCTTTCTTCAATGTACCGTCTTTATATGGCTTCAATTCTTTTCTCACCATGAGATTATATCAATACCACGTCAATTTTTCCATAGGAAAAAATCCGGATTTTGGTTTGTCCTCTAAAAACAGAGGGTGATGTGTCAAATATCCGCTTTCTGTCCGCTTTATATCCGCGTGATGGAAAAGGGCGGGACGGAATTGTTCTGGCGGGAAACGGAAGGATGTGTTAAAATGACGTTGTTAAAGTTGGGGAAATGGGGGAGGCAGGAAGTCATGACTTTGAATCAGCTAAATTATTATGTGGAAATTGTCCGGCAGGGCAGTTTCACTAAAGCCGCAGAAAAACTCTTTGTAAGCCAGTCGACACTCAGCAAGGCAATCCGGGCTCTGGAGGAAGAGTTCCAGATGGAGCTTATTAACCGGGGAGCTAAGGAGTTCCAGTTGACGGCGCAGGGAGATGTTTTTTACGAATATGCAGTCAGGATACTGGATTTTTATCATACGCAGACGCAGGAACTGTTTCAGCGTCTCCACAGTGCAAACGGCACGCTGAAGCTGGGGATTCCGCCGACGGCCGGAGCTATCTATTTCTTTTCGATTCTGTACAAATTCCGTGAAACATATCCGGGAATCGATCTTAAAATAGAGGAAATTACATCAAAAGCAGTCCATGAGCTGGTAGCAGCCGGAAAACTGGATATGGGAATTGTGATAGAACCGTTTTCCGATGACAAATTTTATAAACGGCCGAGCTACACCTCGGAAGCCGTTCTGCTGGTTTCGCGGAAGCATCCGCTTGCATCAAAGCGCAGCGTTTCATTTTCAGCTCTCAGGGGAGAGAAGTTCCTGCTCGTAACACCGGATTATATGTTCCATGACGTAGTATTGGAAAAATGCCGGGAAGCGGGGTTTGTACCGGATGTCACATTCGAGAGCTATCAGTGGGAACTGTTATTTGAGATGGTTGCCGATAATCAGGGCATCTGCATACTGCCGAAACCGCTGGTGGACAAATTTAACAATACGCGGGTACATCAGGTTCACTTAAAGGATCCCGAGTTTCCCTGGACGCTTTCATTGATTTACCGCAAGGACAAATTTATCACGGTTCCGATGCAGTGCTTTCTGGATCTGTGCTTTGGAACCTGACGGAAAGAAAAACAGAGTGCAGGATTAATGTCATATTACAAATGGCATTGACCCTGTACTCTGTTTTTTTCGGCGGCGGACGTTGCACGTTGCATGGCGGTTCTTATTTTGGGGTATGAATTGAATTCATACCCCATTAAAAAAGGCTATTTTCCATTTGAAAAACACCATGCTATAATCAAACCACAAAGCCGCAATGGCCATGCGGACAGAGGCGTGTCAGAAAAGCACGTTCTGAAGATTTTCATTGTCATCAAAAAAACAGCGCTGGAATTTATCGATAAAGGGATACAACCTGAAAAAGAAAGTTACAGAAAATGGGTTTCACTTGAAAAGAGGAAAGGAATTGTGAATTATGGGGAATCAACAAACAAAAGCTTCTTCGTCGAGAGCTGTTATCATCGAGTTCGTAATGTTTTTCACCTATGCGTTTTTTGCGGTAAACTGGATTGCGGGGAGTACACTGACACCGCAGATTATGGAACATTTTAACCTGAAAACTTTTGCGTCGGCAACCTTTATTTCAAATGCGATTACGCTGGCGAAGATCATCGGAAACTTTATGGCCGCGGGGATTTTAAGCCGGCTCTATCCGAAAAAGGCCATCGGCCTTGGTTCAGGGCTGATTGTACTGGGAAGCACCCTGGCAATATTCGCCCCGCAGTACTGGCTGTTCATTCTCGGCCGTTTCATCATGGGATTCGGCGGAGCGTTATATGTAGTATATTTCAGTCCCGTGGTGATTCATTATTTTGAGTCTAAGAAACGTCTCACGGTCAATGCGCTGAACGGCGCGGCATACAATTTCGGCGGCATTGTCGCCATGTTAATTGTAGGGCCGGTTATCGCCTGGCTCAAGACCTGGCAGTACAGCATGGGATTTTTTGCGGCAGTCAGTGCACTTCTCTGGGTATTATGGCCGGTTATCGGCCAGGACTTTGAGCTGAACCAGGGAACCGGGTCAAAACAGGCGCCGTATACGATAGGCCAGGCCCTGAAAGAAAAGATTAACTGGATTCTGCCGTTTACCTATTCCGGTCTGCTTACTTTTTATATTGTTATGCTGAATATCTTTCCGATTTCAGGCGCAACGGCAATCAGCAGCAAGGCACTGAGCACGCTCGTGGCGGTGGGCGGAATCATAGGTTCCCTGCTTGCCATTGCAATGGGGAGAGTGTATTTTAAACGCCTTCCGGTGATCCGCATCTCCGGCCTTGCAATGACATTGTTCGGCGTTCTGATGTTCAGAACGGACAACGGAGCCCTGTCCGCGGCGGCGGCTCTTCTCATCGGACTGTTTATGTTCCTGCCGGTCAGCTCCCTGATGATGATTCCCCAGGAACTTCCGGGAATGACACCGGCCAAACTGACAACAATTATGGGACTTTTCTGGGCACTGTCCTATATTATTGAAACTGCCGCCTATTTTACCATCGGTTTCATTATCGACCGGTTCGGTTACGGAATGGGATTGAATTTTGCCCTGATTATGAGCGTTACGTTTTTCCTGGGCTCCTTCCTTCTGCCGGAAACAGGGAAGGACAGCGCAAAAGAAACGTCCGATGCCAAACTTAAATGCAGCTAAGGTTACCGCCGACAGCGGATATTATAAATAGAAGAGGAGAGTAAAAATGAAATCATTCGAAGAAATCTACCGTGAAAAAGTAATGACAGCCGATGAGGCCCTTGAACTGATAAAAGACGGAGACTATATGTTTTCCGCACAGGCAGCGGGGGAGCCTGCGGCCATCCTGTCCCACCTCCAGCACCTGAAAGAGACGGGAGTAAAAAATACCACGCTCAACACCTGTCTTCCGTTACAATATTATGATGCATTCAAGGATCCCGAAATGCAGGGTGTGATGTCCCATAACGGATGGTTTTTCAGCCCCGGGCTGCGTGATGCGCATAAAAAGAAAATGGTCAGCGCCATTCCCCAGAGTTCCACCTCGGTTCTACGTAAAGTACTGAGCCGTCTGGAATATGAGAAGCGCCGTCCGGTAGTCCTGGCAACCGTTTCCCCAATGGACAGCCACGGATATATGTCACTTTCGGTGAGCGCAATCTATGAGCGGGATTTGATCGACAGAGGAGCGCTGACGATTCTGGAAGTGAACCCTAATTTTCCGCGCACATTTGGTGACACACAGATACATGTCTCCGAGGCGGATGCCCTTGTGGAATCCGACCGTCCCATCCCGGTGAGCAAGCTTGCGCCCTATACGGAAGTGGACGCAGAGATTGGAAAATATGTGGCTTCCCTGGTGGAGGACGGTTCCACAATTCAGCTTGGAATCGGCAATATTCCCAATGCCGTTGCCGCCGAGCTGAAGAGTAAAAAGCATCTGGGGATTCACACTGAAATGTTTACGGAGACCATGGTCGATCTGATTGAGTGCGGAGCAGTGGATAATTCCTGCAAAGGTCTTCTCAATGGGTATTCTGTCTGCTCTTTTACGATGGGAAGTAAGCGTCTCTATGATTATATTGATAATAATCCGGCCGTGCTGTTTAAATCGTGTACCTTTACAAATGACCCGTACACGATTGGACTCAACAGTCAATTTGTCTCGGTCAATGCCACTCTGGAGGTGGATCTCACCGGCCAGTGCGCCTCCGAGACGGTGGGCTATGATCAGTGGTCCGGCACCGGCGGCCAGTCTGAGACGGTGCAGGGTTCCCAGATGTCAAAGGGCGGCAAGTCCATCATTGCAATGCATTCCACATACAGGGCCAAGGATGAGAACGGCGGGGAAGTGCTGCGATCCAAGATTGTGCCCTTCCTGCACGAGGGGGCCGTCGTAACTACATCCAGGAACGATACGGATTATGTTGTAACCGAGTATGGAATCGCCTGGCTGCGCGGAAGAAATGTGGCCGAGAGGGCGGAGGCGTTAATTAACATCGCTCATCCCGATTTCCGCGATGAGCTGAGGGATAAAGCGAAAGAGTATGGTATTTGGTAATAGCCGGATTTTAAGTGACAGTGATACAATGCCGTGAAGTGTAAGGAGCGCAAAATAGCAAGAAGCGCAAAAATAACAAGAATCGTAAAAAGAGCAAGAATCGTCAAAATAGCGCCCGGTACCTGTTTTTAACAGATATAGGGCGCTATTTTTGGGGCAGATACCGGGCGATTTGTCTATGATGCGGAACCGGAAGATTTCCGGAAGAAAATTACCATGCAATACCCTGGGCCATCATAGCGTCCGCGACCTTCTGGAAGCCTACAATGTTAGCGCCTGCGACCAGATTATACCCAAGGCCGTACCGTTTTGCGGCGGCGGCCGAGCCGTCATGAATCTCGGTCATAATCTGATGCAGTTTTGAGTCAACTTCTTCGGCAGTCCACGAAAGCCTTTCACTGTTCTGGCTCATCTCAAGGCCGGATACAAGCACGCCGCCGGCATTGACGGCCTTAGAAGGTGCAACCACCATGCCCGGCTGTTCCATCAGGAATTTAAGCGCCTCATTTGTAGTGGGCATATTGGCAACTTCAATGTAATACTTAACGCTGTTTGAAACAATTTTTTGCGCCTGTTCCAAATCGATATCATTCTGGGTAGCGCAGGGCATTATGATGTCAACTTTCTGTCCCCAGGGTTTCTCGCCTGGGTAGAACGGCACACCGAATTTATCTGCATAATCCTGGACCTTGTTGCGTCCGGATGCTCTCATTTCCAGCATGTAACTGATTTTCTCATCGGTTACAATGCCGTCGGGATCGTAGATATATCCGTCCGGTCCGGAGAGTGTAACTGCTTTGGCGCCCAATTCGGCGAGCTTCTTGGCAGCGCCCCAGGCCACATTGCCGAATCCGGCCAGGGCAACGGTCTTTCCGGCCAGAGTGTCGTTTTCATGCTTCATAACTGCTTCCACATAATAAACGGAACCGTAGCCGGTAGCTTCCGGGCGGATGAGGGAGCCGCCGAAGGATCTGCCTTTTCCTGTAAGGACGCCGTTTTTAAATCCGCCGACAATTTTGCGGTACTGGCCGTACAGGTATCCGACTTCGCGGGCTCCGACGCCGAGGTCACCGGCAGGAACGTCCACATCCGGTCCGATATGCCGGTACAATTCAGTCATAAAAGCCTGACAGAACCGCATTACCTCCCTGTCGCTTTTTCCGTTGGGATCAAAATCGCAGCCGCCCTTGGCGCCGCCCATTGGAAGCGTTGTCAGGCTGTCCTTAAAGGTCTGTTCAAAACCGAGAAACTTGACAACCGAAAGATTTACTTCCGGTGAAAAACGGAGTCCTCCTTTATATGGCCCGATAGCGCCGTTAAACTGCACCCTGTATCCTGTGTTAACATGGATTTTTCCGTTGTCGTCCTCCCAGGGTACCCGGAATTCGATAACTCTCTCTGGAATGACCATCCTTTCCAGAAGCGCGTTATCCTCATATTCAGGATGCGCGTCGATAACAGGACTTAAAGAAGTGAGAACTTCTTCGACCGTCTGGACAAACTCCGGTTCATTTGCATTCTTTACTCTTACCTCATTCAAAACTTTTTCTATATATGCATTCATTGAAATACCTCCTCTTAAATAGACGCTTTTGGAAAGTTAACAGGTCTGGCTGCAGAACATTTTTTCAAACTCTTCCCGGATGGCAGGGGAAACCCACTCGCTGGAGAACATTGGATGGGAGGTGGCGATTTTATAAACCTCCTGCCTGATTTCATCGAGTACGGCCGGATTGTCCTTGTTCTTAAGTCCCCTGCCCAGCATACGGCCGATATTGTACATTTCCTCTTCCTTAGCCCCCCTTGTGGTCATGGTCGGGGAACCGATTCTAAGGCCGCTGCCAAGACTCGGCGGAAGTGTGTCATATGGAATCATATTTTTGTTGGTGATAATGCCGAGACTGCAGAGAAGAGTCTCCGCCTCCTGCCCGTTGGCAATGACGGGAGTCACATCCAGCATAACCATATGTGTATCCGTGCCTCCGGTAATCAGCCTCATTCCCTCATCTTTACAGCCCTTTGCCAGGGATTTTGCATTCAGGCAGACCTGCTTTGCATATTCTTTAAACTCGGGCTGAAGCAGTTCCTGGAAGAGGACTCCGCGTGCAGCCAGCATGTCGCCTTTGGGGCCGCCCTGAAGTCTTGGGAATACACCGCGGTCGATTTTCTGGCCCAGTTCCTTGCGACAGAGGATAACGCCGCATCCGCGGGGCCCCCTGAGTGTTTTTTGGGTAGACATGGTAATTACGTCGGCGTAGGGAACCGGGCTGGGGATTGCGCCGCCGGCAATCAGGCCGCAGTCATGGGCACAGTCCACCCAGAAATAGGCGCCCACTTCATCGCAGATTTCCCGGAATGCTTTGTAGTCGATTGTGCGCGGATAGGAAGACGCGCCTGTTACAATGAGTTTTGGCCTGTTTTCGAGGGCCATCTGCCGAATCTGCTCCATATCAATGCGCTCGGTCTCTTTATTTACGCCATAGTGAAGGGCATTAAATTCCCGGCCGCTGTAATGGAATTTGGCTCCGTGGCTTAAGTGGCCTCCGTTGTCGAGTTCAAGGGCAAGGAAGGTATCGCCTTTTTTTAATAATCCGGTGAGAACCGCCATATTGGCAATGGTAGCGTTGCCTGACTGGATATTGGCGTGTTCGGCGCCAAAGACCTTCTTGACACGTTCAATGGCAAGAAGCTCGGCCTGGTCTGCCAACTGGCAGCCGCCTACGAACCGTTTTCCCGGGTATCCCTCGGTGTTTTTGTTTGTGAATGCGGAACCTTCTAGGGCGGAAGCGAGTGGGGAAACAACGTTTTCTGAAGCAATAAGACCGATTGTTTCAAACTGGCGCTTTTCTTCGCGGTGAAGAAGGCCGGACATTTCAGGGTCAAAGACATCAAGTAATTTGACAGCATCCTGTTTTGTTGAGTTGGACATGAGAAAATCCCCTTTCATAAATAGTTTGTGGTTTATTTCGAACGCCTGCCGGCAATTCTACTCTGTAGAATGTGGGGAAAGGTGCGGTTGGAACACCTTTCTCCGTCACGGGAGCAATTCCCGTGATATAAAAAAAGAAGAACAAACAGACATTGGTTGCAATGCCGGGTTTGTTCTTCCCTAAGATGATTAATCGGGGGTGACCGAATAATCTTTAAAAAAGATAGTATAATGGATGTTAAAACGCTACAGCTTGGCTTCAGGATACGCCATCAGATAACGGTTCTGCGCATCCCGCAGAGCGACAAGAACCGCCTTTTGGGCCAGTGCCAGGAACCTTTTTTTAATGATTTCGCTAATGAGGGCGATATCGGTGACAATGTTTTTTTCAACGAGGATTTCTCTTAAAAAGAGATTGGTGTCCTCCATAACCATGTTTGCGCTGGCATTGATAATCGTGTTCGTATGAATATCAATTATCATACTGAGGGAAAATGCGCCGTACATGGCATTGATGGCATCTTCCTTTGATACCTTGGCAACTCCTGTGATAAATACCGAATCTTCCGGAAAAATTTTGACCATACCAGTTCTCCATTTCTTTAAAACAACGAAAAGCGCGCTTTGCAGACTTTTCATTGCAACCCATCAAAAAAGACGAGAGTACTACTCCGTAATGATAGTTCTTTCGCCTTATTTATTTTAGTTTTGAGAGGATATCCCAAAACCAATATAT
>CATWBR010000144.1 GCA_958349075.1 uncultured Clostridium sp. | reverse complement strand
TATCGTCAGTATCTCGAAAGTACGCTTCAATTGGACAAACAGCTATCTCAAAAATTTAAAGAAATCTCTACAAACGAACGCGGACAAATCAGAATCGGACTCACATCCTACCGCGGATCCTGCCTGCTTCCGGAGGCGCTCCCAATCTTCCAGGAGAAATATCCATACATAAAAGTCGTTCTGACGGAAGGCAACAGCAGTTTTCTTTTTAATGAATTATTCAATGAACGGATTCAGTTCTGTATCAGCAATCCCATCGATACCCTGAACTATAATCTGCTGGACTATGATCCCATCTTTCGTGAAAAAATTTATCTCGCTGTCAGTACCCGCTTTCCCCGGCTGGAGCAGTATATCGACTCTCCTGAAACAATATTTGAAAAAAATTCAGCACAGATTTATCCTTTTTATGATGTAAACCGTATCAAAAAAGAGCAGTTTTTTATGACAAACTCACATCAGAGCATGACTTATATTGTCGAAAGCGCTTTGAGCAAGGACAAAATACACCTGGAAAACGTATTCCGCAGCAACAACTTAAGCACCGCCATCAATCTGGCCACGGTAGGCCTGGGCTTCACCTTTGTACCTGAATTTTCACTCCGGCAGGAATATTTCCCCAGGAATCTGCTGTTTTTTAATATTTCATCTCCTCCCCTTACCTGGGAACATGCCGTGTTTTTCAAAAAAGACAGTTACATAAGTACTCACTGTAAAGCATTTATCAATACTTTGAAACAAATTTACCAATAGAAAACAGAATGCAAAAATCCGGCCCGTTCCATCAATGAATGCGTTTGCATATCATTTTACTTGGAACGGGCCGGATTTTACTCGCAGCCTCTTCTATTCAATTACCGGAACACTCCCCCCCGCGCCTCTTCTTACCCCGCGGTGACAGCATCCATTTTCCATTTTAAAAACCCTGTTTTCCGGAGCGTGATCGTGCCGATGAATTTTTTCCTGACCACCGGTGCCACAGGCTCAATTCTTCTCTCCAGATAAAACTCTGTCTCAACCGTATACCGGTAGCTGACGGTTTCGCCGTTCTCCTCTTCCAGGACAAGTTCCGGCGGCTGTGCATAAATGCGCTCCACCGGGGCCCCAAGCTGCTGTAAAAACAGCGTGTAGGGAATTCCAATGGGGAGAAGTGAATCGATTCCCATGTCGGTTAAATCACCGGAAAAATGCTCCTCGTACATCCTTGGCAGGCCGACGCTGGCCGCCTCCTCAAGCTCCTCCGCCTTTTCCGATGTATACAGTTTTTTAAGAATCCTCTCTGCCTGGGCACTGCTGCTTGCAGAGAAGGTGATAAAACTTACCACCGATATTGCAAACAGGGCCAGAGCCAGGACGACCGGCAGGGAAACTGATAATTTCCTGCTCCTGGAATGGTTTTTTAAAAGAAAACGGGTTCTCATTTAGTCCATCTCTACCTTTACTTTTTTCAGGTGCCAGATATCCCTTACATACTCCTCAATCGTTCGGTCGGAGGAGAACTTACCGGAACATGCCACATTCATCATAGCTGCCTTTGCCCATCTCTTCTCATCGCGGTATGCCTCTTCCACCTTTCTCTGTGCTTCGGCATATGCGTGGAAATCCTTGAGAATGAAATAAGTATCGGCTTTTGCACTGTTTTTCGTATTTAAAAGAGAATTGTAAATATCGCGGAACAGCTCCGGATCCTGCGGTGCGTAGTAACCGTTGATGAGCTGCATCAGCACGCGGCGGATCTCCTGATCGGTGTTGAAAATCTCAACCGGATTGTAACCGCCGTTATTCTCGTAATGAATGACTTCATCGGAGGTCAGGCCGAAAATAAATGCATTCTCCTCGCCCACTTCCTCCACGATCTCAACATTGGCTCCGTCCATAGTTCCCAGGGTAAGGGCTCCGTTCAGCATGAATTTCATATTGCCGGTACCGGACGCCTCTTTGCTGGCCGTGGATATCTGCTCGCTGACATCGGATGCGGCAAAGATCATCTCGGCATTGGACACTTTATAATCCTCGATAAATACAACCTTAATTTTTCCGCCGATTGATTTGTCATTGTTGATCACATCGGCAACGGAGTTGATCAGTTTGATTGTCTTCTTCGCAATCTGATAGCCTGCCGCCGCTTTCGCCCCGAAAATAAAGGTTCTGGGAACCATATCAATACCCGGGTTATCCTTCAACTGGTTATAGAGATACATAACGTGGAGGATATTTAACAACTGGCGTTTGTACTCATGGAGACGTTTTACCTGCACATCGAAAATGGAGCGCGGATCCACGTCGATTCCATTGTGTTCTTTGATATATTTTGCCAGACGCAGCTTATTCTGGTACTTGATGTTCATAAATTCCTGACGGCACTTCTCATCATCCGCATAAATAGCCAGTTTGCTGATGTGGGGAAGGTCCGTAATCCACTCGTCGCCAATCTTGTCTGTCACCCACTGGGCTAACAGAGGATTGCCATGGAGCAGGAAACGCCTCTGGGTGATTCCGTTTGTCTTATTGCTGAATTTTTCAGGCATCATCTCATAGAAATCTTTCAGTTCCTGTTTCTTTAAGATTTCCGTATGGAGTCTGGCAACACCGTTGACGGAGAAACCGGCAACAATCGCCAGATGGGCCATTTTTACCTGCCCGTCGAAAATGATGGCCATTTTCTTCACTTTTTCATAATTGTTCGGGTACTTCTCCCCCACTTCAATCAGGAAGCGGCGGTTAATCTCCTCGACAATCTGGTAAATACGCGGAAGCAGTCTGGAGAACAGCTCGATCGGCCATTTTTCCAGAGCCTCTGCCATAATGGTGTGATTGGTGTAGGCACAGCATTTTGTCGTGATCGCCCAGGCATCCTCCCACTCCAGATGCTCCTCATCCAGAAGAAGTCTCATCAGCTCCGCAACCGAAACGGTCGGATGCGTATCGTTCATCTGGAATACTACTTTTTCCGGAAGTTTATGGATGTCGTCGTTATGCTCTTTAAATTTCTTAATTGCAACCTGAAGGCTGGCGGAAATGAAGAAATACTGCTGTTTCAGACGCAGTTCCTTGCCCGCATAGTGGTTGTCGTTGGGGTAGAGTACTTCCACCAGGTTCTTAGCCAGGTTTTCCTGCTCTACCGCCTTCTGGTAATCTCCCTTGTCGAATGCGGCAAGGCTGAATGTGTTGATCGGCTGGGCATCCCAGATACGCAGCGTATTGACCACGTTGTTGCCGTAGCCGACGATTGGCATATCGTAAGGAATTGCCTGTACGGACTGGTATCCTTCCTGGACAAACACGTTGCGCTGTCCGTTCCAGACTGTCTTCACATAGCCTCCGAATTTGACTTCCGTCGCATACTCTGCGCGGCGGATTTCAAACGGATAGCCGTTCTTCAGCCACTCATCCGGAACCTCGATCTGATAGCCGTTCTCGATTTTCTGTTTGAACATGCCATAGTGGTAGCGGATGCCGCAGCCGTATGCCGGATATCCCAGTGTGGCAAGGGAATCCAGGAAGCAGGCCGCGAGACGGCCGAGGCCGCCGTTGCCAAGAGCCGGATCCGGCTCCTGATCTTCGATGGCGTTTAAATCAAAGCCCAGTTCTTCCAGGGCTTCCCTGATTTCCTTCTGCGCTCCCAGGTTGATGATATTATTGCCCAGGGCGCGGCCCATAAGAAACTCCATGGAAAGATAGTACACTTTTTTAGCTTTTGTCTCGTCAAATGTTTTCTGGGTCGCGATCCATTCATCGATAATCACATCTTTTACCGCATATGCAACGGCCTGGTATACCTGCTGCGGCGTCGCTTCGTCAATGGTCTTTCTGAACTGGTTTTTCACGTTGTCAATAATACTTCTCTTTATAGCTTCCTTATTAAAAGTCTGCATTCGTTATCCTCCTGAATCAGTCGGTGGTCTTCTCTACGCCCAACATGACCTTCTCACCGTTGATATTCCATTCTTTTGCATATCCTCCGGTCTGTCCCAGCATAATATTGTCCGCCAGAACTTCACTCTTGATTTCATCCGTGTATTTTTTGAGGATGGCTGCGATCGTATCGTTCTCATCCTGGAACACGTTGATGTGGTTCATTACCTCAAAACCGGCTTCCTTACGCATGGTCTGGACTTTGCTGATGATTTCACGGACAAATCCCTCTTCAACCAGTTCCGGCGTCAGGTTCGTATCGAGCACAACCGTCACGGAATTGTCTCCTTCTGAGATATAACCCTCTACCTGGGCCGTATCGATTAAAAGATCGTCTGCCGTCAGAACCACCTCTGTGCCGTCGAAGTCAAATTTCAGGCTTCCCGTCTCATTGAGGGTATCCATTGCCGTATTACCGTCGATTTCAGCCAGCGCTTTTTTGATGCTGCCAAGCTGCTTTCCGTATTTTGGCCCAACCGTCTTTAGCTGTGGTTTAAAGCTGTAGGATGTGAAATCACGCACATCGGATGTAAACTTCACTTCTTTTACATTCAGCTCATCTTCAATGATTTCCTGATAAAACTCAGGGAGAGCCGCATCCGCTTTTACAAACATCCGGCCGATTGGCTGGCGGTTCTTGATGTTGGCCGTATTTCTGGCAGCGCGGCCGAATACTACAATTTTCAGCACTTCATCCATTCTGGACTCCAGCTCCCTGTCGATGCATTTTTCATCAACCTCAGGGAAATCACAAAGATGGATGCTCTCAGGCGCCTCTTTATCAATCTTTCTAACAAGGTTCTGGTAAATATCCTCCGCCATGAAAGGCACCATCGGAGCGGCGGCCTTGCACACGGTCACAAGCGCTGTGTAAAGGGTCATATAGGCATTCACTTTGTCCTGCTCCATTCCCTTTGCCCAGAAACGCTCACGGCTTCTTCTGACATACCAGTTACTCATATCATCCACGAAATCCTGGAGGGCTCTGGCAGCCTCAGGGATTCTGTAGTTAGCCAGGTCGTCATCCACCTTGCCCACAAGCGTGTTAAGTTTGGACAGCAGCCATTTATCCATTACCGGAAGTTTATCGTATTCCAGTTGATGCTGTGTCGCATCAAAATTATCTATATTTGCGTAAAGCACGAAAAATGCATAGGTGTTCCACAGGGTTCCCATGAATTTTCTCTGGCCTTCCATAACGGCTTTTCCGTGAAAACGGTTCGGCAGCCATGGAGCGCTGTTGACATAGAAATACCATCGGATGGCATCCGCTCCGTATGTCTCCAGTGCGTCGAACGGATCAACAGCATTGCCCTTGGATTTACTCATCTTCTGCCCGTTCTCATCCTGGACATGGCCCATAACGATAACATTCTTGTACGGAGCCTGGTTGAAAATCAGCGTGGAAATTGCAAGCAGGGAGTAGAACCAGCCTCTCGTCTGATCCACTGCCTCCGAGATAAAATCAGCCGGGAACTGCTGCTCAAATGTCTCTTTATTCTCAAACGGATAGTGATGCTGCGCAAACGGCATGGCGCCCGAGTCGAACCAGCAGTCGATTACCTCCGGCACACGGCGCATCTGTTTTCCGCACTTCGGACAGGTGATTGTCACCTCGTCGATATATGGGCGGTGAAGTTCGATGTCCTCAGGGCAGTTATCCGACATGCTCTTTAATTCTTCAATGCTGCCGATGGAATGCTGGCAGCCGCATTCGCACTCCCAGATGTTTAATGGAGTTCCCCAATAACGGTTACGGCTGATTCCCCAGTCCTGGACATTCTCCAGCCAGTCGCCGAAACGGCCCTTGCCGATGCTCTCCGGAATCCAGTTGATTGTATTGTTGTTGCGGATCAGATCCTCTTTCACCTCTGTCATCTTGATGAACCAGGACTCTCGTGCATAATAGATCAGCGGGGTGTCACATCTCCAGCAGTGCGGATAGCTGTGTTCAAATACGGGAGCCGAGAACAGGAGGCCTCTCTCTTTCAGGTTCTTAAGAACCATCGGATCCGCCTTCTTGCAGAAGGTTCCCGGCCAGAGTGTCTCTTCCGTCATCTCACCCTTGGCATTGACAAGCTGAACGAAGGGAAGCCCGTAATTTCTGCCGACCTTGGAGTCATCCTCACCGAAAGCAGGCGCAATGTGCACGACGCCGGTACCGTCCGTCAGTGTAACGTAGGTATCGCATGTTACATAGTATGCCTTTTTGTTCTGTTTTTTAGCAAGCTCTACGGCAAAATCGAATAACGGCTCATACTCCTTGTACTCCAGATCTTTTCCCGTATATCTTTCTTTCACCTCATAGGTGCCTTCTCCCAGAACCTTATCACAGAGAGCTTCGGCCAGGTAATATACCGTGCCGTCCTCTTTCATCTCTACTTTTACATAAGATTCCACCGGATTCACACAGAGAGCCACGTTGGACGGCAGCGTCCACGGTGTCGTGGTCCATGCCAGAATATAGGCGTCCTCGCCTTTTACTTTGAATCTTGCAATGGCGGAGCGCTCTTTTACATCTTGATATCCCTGTGCAACCTCATGGCTGGAAAGCGGGGTTCCGCAGCGCGGACAGTAAGGAACAATCTTAAAACCTTTGTATAAAAGGCCCTTATCCCAGATCTTCTTTAACGCCCACCACTCGGATTCAATATATTCGTTGTGGTATGTTACATAGGGATCGTCCATATCGGCCCAGAAGCCGACCGTGGAGGAAAAATCTTCCCACATTCCCTTATATTTCCATACACTCTCTTTACAATGCTCAATGAACGGCTCAAGACCGTACTGTTCAATCTGCTCCTTGCCGTCCAGGCCAAGGCTCTTCTCCACCTCCAGCTCTACCGGAAGACCGTGGGTATCCCAGCCGGCTTTTCTCGGAACCATGTATCCCTTCATGGTCCGGTATCTCGGAATCATATCCTTGATAACACGCGTAAGCACGTGGCCGATATGCGGCTTACCATTGGCCGTTGGCGGTCCGTCGTAAAACGTATAGGTTTCCCCGTCCTTTCGGCTGTCGATGCTCTTCTCAAAAATCTTATTGTCAGCCCAGAACTTTTCGATATTTTTCTCTCTTTCTACAAAGTTGAGGTTTGTAGAGACTTTGTCGTACATATTTCATTCCTCCTAATCTGAAATATAACAACGAAAAGCACGCTTCGCGAACTTTTCATTGCCACTCAATAAAAATACCGCTCCGCCGCAGTGCGTATCCCGCGGAGCGTTTTTATTACATAGGACGGACTTTCCCAATGTAATAAAAAACAGGCCTCTATCCTGTAACAGGACAAGGGCCTACTTGTTATACCACCTATTACTGCATACATTCATATGCGCTCCCTGTAACGGGGGATCCCGTCAGGGCCTACTCATGACGCGCACGGCGTCAGGTTCAGCCTGAAACTCCAGAGTGATCTTCATTACCGTTCTACTCACAGCCGGCTCCCACCGCCCCGGCCTCGCTTTGGTTTTCATGACGGAACTACTGTCTCTATCAAAGTCTTTGTACATTTTAGTTTTAATCATTTTACGATTTCTACCTATCCGTTTAATTGTAAACACTTTCCAACCACTTGTCAAGACCGGCGCCGGATTTCACTCATTTCCTCCTGAAATTGTTTTGATCCGCCCCCGGCCGGACAGCGGCGGCGCTGTAGACAATGACATGAAATTCTGTTGGAATGCCAGGCTGTATTGTTTGTTTTTTCTATGGCAATGTGATATACTTTACAGGAAATACAGCCGCTGAAAGGGAATCCTTATGAACCGCCGTGAATCTATTGCAAAATTTCAAAATTCTATCTGGGCCCAGGCTGTACGGCAGGGCCTTACTATCGCGATCCCCGTTCTTATTTTGGGGTCCTTTGCCCTGTTGTTCCGGAACTTCCCCAGTGACAGCTATCAGACTTTCCTCGTTTCCTGGATGGACGGCATGCTCGCCACGCTTCTGGAAACCGTATATAATATCAGTCTGGGATCCCTCGCCCTGGTTCTTTCCATCACGATCAGCCTTTCTTACGGAATGCTGGTGGAACCCGACCGTTTTCTGGTTTATCCCTTTGTTTCCGTCTGCTCTTTTCTTGCCTTTTGCGGGGGGATCGAGGGCCAGAATGAATACATATTTAACGCCGAATGGGTCTTTACAGCCATGTGCATCACGCTGCTGTCCTGTTCCCTCTTTAGGCGCATTTTAATCTTCTGCAGCCGTTTTGAAAAGCTCCATACCATCGGAGCGGAATATCTGTTCAATCTCTCTATCCAGAGCCTTTTCCCCGTGTCGGTCATTATCTCGTTCTTTACTTTAACCGGATATCTTCTGCGCATGGCCTGGGGCGGAAACAACATCACCAATTTCGGTTCCTTCCTGTTCCTGAGAATGTTCGGAGGCCTGAATGGCAATATCTTCGGTATCCTGCTTTATGTTGTAATTACGCACCTGCTCTGGTTTATGGGAATTCACGGGACGAACACACTGGATGCCGTTTCCAAAAGGCTGTTTGAACAGAATGTCGGAATTAACAGCGCCCTGCTTTTGGCCGGTAAAATTCCTACTGAAATCTATTCAAAGACATTTTTAGATACCTTTGTCTTTTTGGGAGGCTGCGGTACTGCCCTGAGTTTTGTCCTGGCTCTTTGCGTTGCTTCCAAGAAGAGCCACAACCGGAAGATGTCCCTCGTAGCGCTGCCCTCCGCGTTATTTAATATCAGCGAAATTGCAGTATTCGGCTTTCCTATTATATTTAACTTTACGATGCTCATCCCCTTTGTCCTGACCCCGGTTGTCCTGACGCTTTTAAGCGCCCTGGCCACCAGAACCGGTCTCGTCCCCGCCGTTACCCATTCCGTGGAATGGACCGTTCCGATTCTTTTAAGCGGCTATAAGGCCACCGGTTCCGTGGCCGGCAGCATTCTGCAGCTTGTGAATATTATGATTGGAACTCTCATCTATATCCCGTTCATTAAGCGGAGTGAACAGAATGAAACAGAAAAATTCAAACAGGCCATCCATCAAATGGAGAATGATATGGCCGCGGGTGAGAAAACCGGCATGTTCCCCCGCTATCTCCATCACAGCTACGCCTGTTACCATTATGCCAAAACCCTGTCCATGGATCTGCAGAATGCAATCAGGCGCGGGCAGATACAGCTATTTTATCAGGCTCAGATTTCCGACCGTGAAAAACTCCACGGCATGGAGGCCCTTCTGCGCTGGAATCACCCTGTAGCGGGATACATCTCCCCTCCGCTGATTATCAGCCTGGCGTATGAGAGCGGAACTTTGAATGAGCTGACCTGGTATCTTCTGAACAAAGCCTGTACGGATGCCGCGCTCTTGGAAACGAAGATAAAGGATGATGTTTTTCTTTCCTTCAATATCTCTCCCAAACAGATTCAGGGCAACCGTTTCTTTGAAGACGTTCTTCTCACGGTACAGAGTTATCACCTGACGAACGTCCACCTTGTATTAGAGATCACCGAACGCGCTGCGCTGGAAATATCGGACTATCTCAGAAAACAGATAGAACCTCTTCAGAACAACGGAATCGGTTTCAGCCTGGACGACTTCGGAATGGGACATAATTCCATCCTTCAGCTTCAATCGGATATCTTCAACGAGGTCAAACTGGACGGACAGCTTGTATCGCAGCTTCTGTCCAATGAACGCTCCAGAGAGATCATATCCGGTCTGATTCAGATGTCCAAAAAGCTGAATTGCCGCATCGTTGCAGAATATGTGGAAACCAAAGAACACCGGGATGTGCTGCTGGAGCTGGGCTGCACCATCTTCCAGGGATATTACTACAGCCGTCCCCTGGCGCTTCCCGATTTCATAGAGACTTTCTGTGCGGCAGAGGAAAAATAACACCTCATTCCGCCCCATAGAACAGATTCCGTGCGAATAGCAGCCCAAACTTGGATTTCTATGATATTTTTTTATCATTCTTTTGTTTTTTCCCAAATTTGTGGTATACTATGAGCACTTAGTGAGGTTACCCACGAACTTAGAAACTCGATAAGAGTGGAAAGTATGGCCAGGGGTTTGCCACAACCGAATATC
>CATWBR010000143.1 GCA_958349075.1 uncultured Clostridium sp. | reverse complement strand
GTGAAACACGATAACACACATAAGGAGGAAAAAAATTGCAAATTACCTACTTAAAAAAATACCTTGTTATTCTATCCACCGTTTTATGGTGCGCAATAACAGTGCTGGGCTGGAAAAATGAAAACTATTTAATCTGCCTCATTCTCAGTGTTTTTATTATGGGATGCTATCTGATGCTCGGGTCCGCAAACAAAGGAGTATTGAAACAAAGGTTTTTTATTTATCCGATTTTAGCCTGGGCGGTCGTATGGATTGCAGCGTTTGTCTGTGCCGCATATTTTGCAGATATCTATGCCGGCGTGGTTCCGCCCCTGATTCTGGGCCTGCACCCATCCCTTGCCTGTATTATCGGCGGTTTTTGGTTCGGAGGCCTTCTGACGCTTCTTCTCGGCTGGCGTGTGAACAAAAGCGACTGGATGTCTTCCGGGGACTGGGATGAATTCGTAAGCCTGATAAAGGAGCTGGATGTACAGGAGCAAAAGGAGGCAGGACGGAATGGACATTAATACGATTATTATTCTTGGAGTTGCTATTGCGATTATTCTTTCATCATTTGTTATCGGATGGCTTGGCATGAAAAAGCTTAAAAGTAACCAGGACTATTTTGGGGCCACTATGCAGTTCGGGCCTTTTTCAACAGGCATGTCCGTCATGGCGGGCACGGTCAGTGCGTTTGCCCTGGTGGGTGTAAACGGCCTTGTCTACGCGAACGGAACCTCCATGGCTCTCTGGATGCTGACATCCTGCGCCGGTGCGTTCGCAATGCTGCTTCTGGCTAAAAAAGTGCGCGGTATGGCGGAGCTTGGACCCGTTTCTTCCCTCGGTGATTTAACCGATTTGAGATTTGGCAACAGCCGCGTGATTAAAGGATTTATGTCATTTGTACTGATGTTGGGCTGTCTGGCGTATCTCTCTTCACAAATCACGGCAGGCGCCGCGATGCTCAGCCATCTGATGGGATGGAGCCAGATTGTTTCCGGCCTGGTCATTTTCTCGGTAGTTGCCCTTTATATGTCTTTCTCAGGAGAGATTGGCGGCATGCTCACCCAGGCCTACCAGGGTGTTGTCATGTGCGTTGCCGTAGTCGTACTGTTAATTGCGGTGTTAGTCACTACAGGCGGTATGGGAGGCGTCATGGAAGCCGTAGCCTCAGCCGGAACGGTAACCTCTGCGGACGGAAGTATTACGAAAACATTTTCCCCCGATCTGTTGAATGCCTGGGGAACCAGCGCCAAGGCCACCTGTTTTGCATGGATCTTCATTCCGATTGTCGGTACAATCGGCCAGCCGCAATGTATCAGCAGAATGTACGCGCTGAAAGATCCAAAAGATGTGCCCAAAACAGCAATCATCAATTGTCTGAGCCACATTATTGTCGCTGCCGGTTCGGTATTTATTGGTTACGGTGTCCTTTACCTGGTTGCCTCCGGGAAAATAGAACCGCTGGCCAAAGCAGATGACGCGATTTTTATTTTTGCCGACTACTGCGGGCTGGGAGTTCAGATTGCTGCCTATACTGCGGTTTTAGCCGCCTCAATGTCCTCGGCCTCGCTCTATCTTTCGACATCCGCAATTTGCCTTTCGAAAGACCTTCCTTCGGCTCTCGGCGTTCATTTCAAACCTGCAATGCAGTTGAAGGTATCGCGTATCACCATGCTTGCAATGGGATTCGGCGCAATATTCTATTCTCTTTACGCCAGCGAGAGTGTTGCTATCCTGGGAACTTTCGGTTGGGGAACTCTGATGTCCGCCACCTTCCCGCCTTTCATTCTTGGATTTTTGTGGAGGGGAATCAGCCGCCGCGGCGTTGAGGCCGGACTGATTGTATCGGCGGTCTTAAATGTACTGTCTCTGTCCGTTATCAAGTGGCCGGGCGCTCTTCCGTGGTACATCAATGTCATTTCATTGACCTTGGCGGCTACGGTAATCGTCTCACTGCTTGTTCCCGACAAGGACAAAGATTCTGTCCGCGCAAAGAAAATTGATGCAGTAATTAATTTATAATACAATACCGGTTGTTGTCCGGGAAGTCACTGCTGTAAGAAGTAATACCGGTATATAAGGAGCGTAACAATATAATGGATCATACAAGAATTTATCTGAACGGACATATTCTGACCGTAGACAAGAATGACAGTGTGGCTGAAGCGCTGGTGACGCAGGGAAAGTTCATTGAATATGTCGGTACACGGGAAGGCGCCATGGCCTATTCCGGTGACGGGGTTGAAATCATTGATTTAAAAGGCAAAACTTTGGTTCCCGGATTTATTGACTCCCATATTCATCTGGGGCAGATCGGAATGGGTCAGGTATCCGCCGACTGCCGCCGGGCCACATGTATCGCGGATGTGGTAGAGCTAATTCGCGAGCAGGCCCGGAATACCCCGAAACACGAGTGGGTCCGCGGCTGGGGCCTTAACGAAATGAAACTGGCTGAAAAACGGATGCCCACCCTTGAAGAATTGGATCAGGCAACTACAGAACATCCCGTCATGATTACAAGAGCCTGTTACCATGTTTCGGTCAACAATACAATGGCTCTCCGGCTGGGCGGCATTTCCGACGGGACGCCGTCTCCTGAAGGGGGGCTGATTGAAAAGATAGACGGACACATAACCGGAACCCTGAAGGAGGCCGCACATAACAATCTTTTAAAGGTGGCCATGCCCGGAGAGGAGATGCTTGAAGACGCTATGGCAAGCGCCTCAGAAAGCCTGATCCGCCAGGGGATCACATCGATCCATGTAGCCGGCTGTTATGGGTATCCACAGATGCGGGCCATGAGAAAAGGGGTGCAGAGCGGCAGGATCAAAAACCGCGTTTATGCTGTTTTGTTTACCTTTATCGACTGTGAACAATTTATCGACGATTACATCAAATGCGGTATTGTAACCGGATTTGGCGACGAACATTTTCGTATCGGTCCTGTCAAGCTGATGATTGACGGTTCCACGAGCGCCCCCACCGCGGCCATGCTTGAAGCTTATGATTCACGTCCGGGCGACACCGGCATCCTCTGCTATACCCCGGAGCAGGTGGAAAGCATGATGATTAAGGCCAACCGGGCCGGTTATCAGTGTACTGTCCACGCCGTGGGCGATCGTGCGGTAGATGTGATGGTTACGGCAATCGAGAAGGCTTTGGAGGATACCCCCAGGACGGATCACCGGCACCGGATTGAGCACTGCGGCTTTGTCAACGAGAATCTGGTAGAGCGTATTAAAAAACTGGGCATCGTTGTTGTCCCCCAGCCGGCTTTTTTCTATGAATTTGGTGATGGGTATGTGATAAACTACGGAAAGCGGATCGATTCGATGTTTCCCTGCCGCACATGGTTCGATAACGGCGTTGTCGCTGCCGGTAGCTCCGACTGTCCTGTGACCAGTTCCGATCCCCTCTTCGGCATTTTTGAAGCGGTCAGCCGTGTGACGGCGAGCGGCCGGAAAGTTTCCCAATGCCAGAGAATCAATGTAAAAGAAGCGTTGAGAATGCATACATACAACGGGGCCTATGCCAGTTTTGAAGAGCAGATAAAAGGTTCGCTCGAAATTGGAAAATTGGCCGATATGGTAGTCCTGTCCGAAAATCCTTACGCGGTTTCTGAGGAGAATATAAGAAATATTCATGTGGAACGTACGGTTATTGATGGTAAAGACGCATTTATTGCCGATTAAAAAAAGCCTCCATTGGCGTTGGCCGGTGGAGGCTTTTTCTGCAACAGCAGTATCTATCCCCGGAAACGGTTAAGACATGCGTAGATTTCCTGTACGCGGGGCATGCATAATCCCATTGCAGTATAGGAGGAACTGCTGAATGCGGCCAGGCCTTTTTTCTCGTATTCCTTCATCAGGAGGGACACGGTTTCCAGCAGGGTATAACGAGACAGCAGGCCGCGTTCCAGGCAGAACCGGACCATCTGTGCCAGGGCAGCGGTCTGTTCGCCGTCGGCCAACTGCTCAACAAACCGGAGATCAACCGGCTCCTTTGCAACCTGAAAGGAATCCCTGCCGAAAACCTTGACCTTGATTCTGTCGTCGCCTTTCCGGCTGTCGCCGCGGTTATCCCTGCCGCCTCTTCTGTTTTCGCCGCGGTCGTCCCTGCCGCCTCTCCGGTCTCCGCTGCGGTCATCTCTGCCGCCTCTCCGGTCTTCACTGCGGTCATCCCTGCCGCCTCTCCGGTCCTCGCTGCGGTCATCTCTGCCATATCTTCCGTCGCCGTCGTCGTTCCGGCAGACCAGTTTTCTGCCGGCAGCCGGCAGATTAAATCCGGGAGCCGTCGTGGCAGGCGCTGAGGCGGCGCGGTATTCAGAGCAGGCCCTTTTAACCTGTTCTGTGATATCGCAGGGGCGGTAAGAATCCATCTGGATCACCGTGTCGGCGATATAGAAGTAGGCGCCGGAGCTTCCGGCCACCAGAATGGTGGAAATTCCGGCTTTATCGTAGAGTTCACGGGCTCTCTCAATAAAAGGAGTGATGGGTTCCTTATCACGGCTCACAATTTTCTCCATCAGTTCGTCCCGGAGCATGAAGTTTGTGGCGGATGTATCCTCATCGATCAGAAATGCCGCTGTACCCGCCTCGATCCCCTCAATGACAGCAGCCGCCTGCGAAGTGCTGCCGCTGGCGTCTTCTGAGGAAAATCGGGTGGTATCCCTGCCGTTCGGCAGATCATTGATGAACAGGGAGATATCCACGTTATTGATGCTCCTCCCGTCCTCAGCGCGCAGTTTAACCGCTGTATGGTCGGTTATAACATATTCGCGCCCGTCTCCGGCGATGTGATTGTATACGCCGCTTTCCAGAGCCTTCAGAAGGGTGGATTTGCCGTGATAGCCACCTCCGACTATCAGGGTAATCCCTCTGCGGATTGCCATGCCGCAGAGCGGGCCATGGTGCGGCAGATTAAGGGTGATACTTAATGAAGCGGGAGACATAAACGGGACGCTGCCCTTCATAGGACGATCCGAAATTCCCGTTTCCCGGGGCAGGACAGAGCCGTCGGCAGCAAAAGAGACAAGATTAAGCCGCTTCAGTTCGTTCCGTATAAATTCCTGATCCTCTGCGAGTTCGATCACGCTGCGCACCTGTTTCGGATCCCGGTTCTTATAAATAAAAACATTCCTGACGCACCCGGGGAGGAAGTCGAACAGGATTTTAATCAGTTCGCCCGAGTTGATGGTCCTGCCAAAGGCCGGAAAGCCCACCTCGAAACGCGCTGTGATTCCGCTGTCCGTATACTCGCATGCCGTCCGTTCTAAGACCTCC
Organism: uncultured Clostridium sp.; assembly: GCA_958349075.1. Taxonomy (GTDB): domain Bacteria; phylum Bacillota; class Clostridia; order Lachnospirales; family Lachnospiraceae; genus Otoolea. Next base: position 4,724 of record CATWBR010000143.1, on the reverse strand, counting down.
TGTCCCGGCCTGCTGGTGGAAATAAGGCCGCTTTTGCCGGAGCCTTTAGCCTTGAAGTTGAAGCGGGAGATTTCCTGGCTGAAACAGCGCAGCAAATAATCCTCCAGGGCGGTTTTCTTCCATGGCCTGTCGCTGTATTCGGAGGGAAATGCGTTGATTTTACGGGGAACAAACACACTGACCTTAGAAGGGGAGGCAAACGGATCTCCCTGCACATGGTCGATAGATAAAATATAGTCTTTAAAATCATAGGAACCCTGGGCAGATTTATAGGCGGGATAGCTTTTGTGATCAACGGATTCCAGAAGTCTTTTTAAATCCTGTGACTGATTCATGTTTTTTTCCTTTTCTGCAGATACATCTAAGACTGCAATTGATATTTGATGGCGTTGAACCGGACTTACAATATTAAAAGACCGGCAGGATACGGAAGGGATCTCACATAATCCGTACCAGGATATTTTAATTCATCCGTCCCAAAATGGCAAGAGGTCCATAGGGTTCAAATGTTACTCACTCTTCAGATAGCGGCAGCCTGCCTGGATATTGAATTTCCTTTTTTCCTGTGATATTATTGGCAGAGATATATAAAAGATGGCGTCACGCAATTTCGGCGGCATGTACGGAGGAAAAGATGGGAAATTTTGAAAATGATTTATCTAAGGGAAACGTGGTGAAACAGCTTGTTATGTTTGCAATCCCCTTTCTGATATCCAGCATTGTCCAGTCGTTGTACAACGTGGCGGACATGCTGATTGTGGGTAATTTCAGCGGTACGGCCAGTATGTCTGGAGTAAATATAGGCGGACAGGTGACTTTTATTCTGACCAATGTCGTGGTGGGGCTCTGTTCGGGCGGAACGGTGCTGGTGGCTCAGTACCTGGGAGCCAAAAAGAGAGACGATATGCAGGATACGGTAGCGACCCTGATGAGTACGCTGCTGGCCGCGGCTGTTGTCATAACGGTTATGATGCTGTTTTTGAAAAACCAGGTTCTTCACGCAATCAACACTCCGGCCGAATCTTTCGAGGAGGCCAGCCGATACCTGACCGTGACGGTCACCGGAGTTATTTTTATTTTTGGCTACAATGTATTGAGCGCGGTTATGAGGGGAATGGGGGACAGTAAAAGACCGTTCTATTTTGTGCTTATTGCCTGTGTAACCAACATATTTCTCGATCTGCTGCTGGTGGCGGTATTCGGTATGGGAGCATTTGGAGCCGCCGTGGCAACGGTAATATCGCAGGCGGCCAGTATGATATTCTGTATCATCTACATGGTGAGGAATGATTTTATTTTTGATTTCAAGCCGTCCTCATTTAAGTTTCATAAGGAAAAGCTTTCACTGATTATTAAAATAGGACTTCCGGCAGCGATTCAGAACGGAATTACCAGCTTCTCCTTCCTGATTATTACAACGCTTGTCAATACGATCGGAGGAGTGAATGCCTCGGCGGCGGTGGGCGTGGTGGGGAAGGTCAACGGGTTTGCCATCATGCCGGCTATTGCAATGGGCAGTTCCATCGCCACAATGTGCGCACAGAACATCGGCGCCGGGCAGTGGGAGCGCGCCGGAAAAACCTGCAAGGCGGGCACACTGATAGCGGTGGGATGCAGCTATCTGATTTTCATCTTGGTGCAGTTGTTTCCGAGACAGATTCTGGAGCTGTTTGACAACAATCCGGACATGGTTCAGAGTGGAATCCAGTATTTCAGGACATTCAGTTTTGACTATCTGTTAGTACCGTTCTGTTTTTCGATAAACGGCCTCTTTATTGCATCCGGCCACACGACATTCTCACTGATCAATTCCATGATGTCCGCACTGGCCCTGAGAGTCCCGGCTTCCGTCTTATTTGGCATGGTATTTGGGATGGGATTAACCGGAGTGGGGCTGGGAGCCCCAATTGCTTCCTTTGGGAGCCTGATACTGATTATCTGGTTCTATCTGTCGGGGAAATGGCGGAAAAACGTAGTGAAACAATGAAATTTTCAGACGGGTAAAGACAAAAAGAGAAACAGAGATGGAAGAGTGACTTCCGCCTGTTTCTCTCTTTTGATACCGATACGGTTATGCAAACAGCATCCTGTTTTCTGGCGGTTTTATTTCAGATGATAGTATTCCATCATTTCAGCCAGAAAGTCAGGCTCATTCTGCAGTTTTGCCAATTCTGCCGTACGGTGATCGGCAATCATGGCGTTTACCAGATCAAGCATTAACTTTTTACCCTGAAGTTGTCCCTCTTTAATTCCTTCTTTAAGCCCTTCCTTTTTCCCTTCCTTTTGTCCTTCTTCAAACCTCACATCCAGCGCATCTTCCATATTAAATTCCGTAAACAGCATATTCACCGCCTCCGTTCCATGCTCCTTCAGAAAATCAGTCATAATACCCACACGTTCGCAGTCTGCCATGGCCTGAATAATGGCCTCGTCGCGGTTTTTCCCCTTATTTATGTAATCCCTTATGGTTTGTATAAAAAAGGAATATTCATAAAGCGGTCTGCACCGCTCAAGGATTGGGTGGCTGACCGGCAGATTGATATTGATTACCTTTACAATTAATTCTAACATAGGCGGATCGGATTTTTCAAGATAGGCGTCGGAAAGTTTAAGGATTTTTTCGCCGGGGAAATCCTTGCTTCCGTTATAGAATACAAAGAATTCGGGAGTGGGAACCGGAATCTGGCCTGTCCGGTAAAGTGCCCTGGGCTCAATGAGCTTTTCCATCGTCCGGCCATAATAAATAGCGTCCCTGAGCGGCATATTCGCATTGACTGTGGACTGATGTTCACTGATTACTAATACTTTGTTTTTCACTGTAAACGCCATGTCATTTTTTCTGGCCATAAAAAGTACCCCGCTGAGAGTGGTGAATGTAATATCCTCCGGACGTACCGTTTCGGCTCCGTCCAGGGCCGAATAAAGCCTGGCCGCGTTTTCGGGATCACTGAAAAATGCAGTAAACGCGCTGGATTTTACTTCTCTGTTCGTAAAGTGTTTTTCAGTGTCCGCAGGGTGATTTTCAGGGTTTGTAAGACGGTTTAAGGTGTTTGTGCCACGGCTTTCGGGGCCAATAATCTGATTTTCGGAGCTGCCGATGTGACTATCGAATTCAGTGATATGATTTTTAGAATTTTCCATAGAATCCCTCCCATATGAAGTTGTTTTGAGATAAAGAAATGATTTGCAGAAACTGCAGGAATTTAAGAATGTTCAGATTTATTCTGAATGGTTGTTTTATAGTAACACAGAGACGGAGAAATGTCTATTGCCCCGCGGCATTTTTTCGTACGGAATATCTGTCTGTTTCGGTACATATATTAATAACAATCGATTGTATCAGGGAGTATATTTCATGCTGAATTATCTCTGGGCATTTATGATGCTTGTTGGAATTATATGGGCAGCCCTGCACGGCAACCTGGCCCTCGTGACCGCCGGCGCCCTGGATTCGGCCAGGGAGGCTGTGACTCTTTGCATTACCATGCTCGGCGTCATGTCATTTTGGACCGGGATTCTGGAGGTTGGCAGGAGAGCCGGTTTAATCGAGCAGTTATCAAAGAAAATGACCCCGATTTTGAGATTCCTCTTTCCCAAGATCCCCAAAGGGCATCCTTCCCTGGAATCCATTTCAGCCAATATGATTGCCAACATGCTGGGACTTGGCTGGGCGGCGACACCGGCAGGACTGCAGGCGATGGAAGAACTGGAAAACCTGGAGGAAGACAGAAGACGTGATGGAAAGAAAGCTGTGCCAAGAGGAGTTGCCAATAATGAAATGTGTACATTCCTGATTATCAACATATCCTCTCTGCAATTGATTCCTATCAATATGATTGCATACAGGACTCAATATGGCAGCATTAACCCTACGGCGATCGTGGGACCCGCACTGGTGGCCACAACAATCAGCACCATTGTGGCGGCAATATTTTGTAAATGGAAAAACAGGAAAGCCGGCTGAAAAGCAGGAAAAAAACATAAAAGCGCCGGATTTCTGAAAATTCGGCGCATAAACAACACATCCACGTAACAGCGGATGGACAAACTATAAGATCATTTCAACTTATCTGCCCACTCAGTCTCTTTAAATCCAACCAGTACAAAATCTTCTGCAATAATAAGAGGACGTTTTACAAGCATTCCGTCCGTGGCCAGCAGGTTATATTGATCTTCCTCACTCATAGCAGGCAGTTTATCCTTCAGCTCCAGGCTCTTATAAAGCAGCCCGCTGGTGTTGAAAAACTTCTTAAGGGGAAGGCCGCTTCTCTGATGCCACTGTTTCAGCTCATCGGCCGAAGGGTTTTTCTCCTTGATATGACGGGCCTCATAAGAGATGCTGTGGCTGTCCAGCCACTTTTTTGCTTTCTGACAGGTGGAACAGGGGGGATATTCTAAAAATAATACACTCATGACAGTCTCCTTTCGCGTATCTGTAATTGAACCTGTAATTGTTCTGTGTCCCGGCTGCGTTCAGCTTAAACTGTACTAAGCATAAACTGCATTAAGCATAAACCGCATTAAGTATAAACTGCACCAGGCTTTTTTTATACTGATGCTATCATATCATAAAAAAATAGTTCTGCCAGCCCCCATATCGGAGATGAATCATCACTTTGCCCGCCGGCCGTTATGGTTTACGCCCAAGCAGGAATCCGGCCGCATTATAAGTTTTACAGAACAAGCAGGAAGCAGCGGCCTGATTTCACAGTATGGTCACAAGT
>CATWBR010000142.1 GCA_958349075.1 uncultured Clostridium sp. | reverse complement strand
AGAATATGGACGCCGGACCCGGATGCAAGTTTAAGCGCATCCGCGAATTCAGGATGAGTGGTCCTGTTGGGGGAGAAAGAAAGAATCCCCTTCATCTGGATGACAAAAAGAATATAGGCATGATACCCCTCCACGGCGGCATCCCTGAGTTCCATAATATGTTTCACTCCACGTTCGGTCGGTGCATCAGGAAACATGGCGGCTCCGTCGTGTTCCAGCGTAACTCCTTTTACCTCCATAAACGACGGACATCCCTCTTCTTTAAATGCCAGATCAAACCGGGATTCATGATATGTAACCTCTCTTTTAATATCGGTTACGCCGGAGGAGAGTCCTCCTGCCTTCAGCCATTCCGCCGCCGCCTGATTAGGAGCCTGTGAATCCATATTGATAAGCAGGCGTTCATGAAGATATCCCGCATTCTCCTTATAAACGCCGATTACAGAGTATGCGGTTTTTCTCCCCAGAGCCGCAGCATCCGGATGAAACTCCACAAGAAGCTCGGCTCCGGGAACCAGAAACTCCCTGAGCCTTCCGGTATTTTTAACATGGCAGATTTCTTCTCTGCCGTCAATCATCACATGGGCAATAAACCGGTTGGGCCTCCTCAAAAATGTTCCGGTTCTGATATGTTCATATTGCATAATTAGATACACCATTGCCTTTCCTGCAGTAAACTGCATCATAGAAGTATTCCTATTATACTGTATTCCCGCGCTGTATTGCAAATATGGAATTTTTCTCCCGGATTCCCCATAATGGCGCCCACCCAACCGGGCCCGAAGACTCATCCGACGATTCCCACCCCGTCCGTGATCTTTCGGAGGCATCCTTATACTGTTCTCACCGTACCCGGTAACGCGCTGCGCGATGCACAGAAACGGCGCTTCCCACCCCACGATTCTTCTTGCACTAACATCCAAAGTATGGTAAAATTCTTAACCAGGATACCCTCGGAATACAGGGACATACAAGGTTTTCCCATGATGCCGGAGGGCATAATGACAGGACAATATAGAGGCTGAATCATTAAATAAAGAGAGGATGAAAATCATGGCAATCTACTATAGCAGTACCCGCGGCGGTGAAAAAAATGTTACGGCATCACAGGCGATCCTGAAAGGACTTGCAGAGGACGGCGGTCTTTTTATGCCGGATGAGGTTCCTGCATTCGATCGTTCTTTTGCAGAACTGGCAAAGATGAGCTACCAGGAAGTCGCTTATGAGGTGATGAAATTATTTCTTTCAGATTTTTCTGAAGAGGAATTGAAGGACTGTATTAACCGTGCCTATGACAGCAAATTTGACACAGAAGAGATTGCCCCTCTCGTAAAGGCAGACGGAGCATATTACCTTGAGCTCTTCCATGGGAACACAATTGCATTCAAGGATATGGCGCTTTCGATTCTTCCACGCCTGATGACGGTATCAGCCAGAAAGAATAAAATTGACAACACGATTGTAATCCTGACCGCCACATCCGGAGACACCGGTAAAGCAGCCATGGCCGGTTTTGCCGACGTGGAAGGGACGAAGATTATTGTGTTTTATCCGAAGGATGGCGTAAGCCGTGTGCAGGAACTGCAGATGCTTACACAGAAAGGTGATAATACAAGCGTTGTGGGAATTGACGGAAACTTTGACGATGCCCAGAACGGCGTTAAGAAGATATTTAATGATAAGGAATTTGCAAAGGAACTGGCCGCTAAGGGATATCAGCTCTCCTCCGCAAACTCGATCAACATCGGACGTCTTGTACCGCAGATTGTTTACTATGTTTACGCCTACGTAAAGCTGCTTGAAAACGGCGAGATTTCAGAAGGCGAGAAGATTAATATTACCGTACCGACGGGCAACTTCGGCAACATTCTGGCCGCTTACTTTGCGAAACAGATGGGACTTCCGGTTGACAGACTGATCTGTGCGTCCAATGACAATAAAGTTTTATATGATTTCTTCCAGACCGGTATCTATGACAGAAAGAGGGAGTTTATCCTGACCTCCTCACCGTCCATGGATATCCTTATTTCCAGCAACCTGGAGAGACTGATTTACCTGTCCACCGGCTGCGATGCTCCAAAGACAAAGGAGTTGATGGAAGAGCTTGTAAGAGACGGAAAATACACGGTTACTCCCGATATGAAAGAGAGAATGTGCGATTTCTTCGGAGGCTTTGCAACACAGGAAGAGAACGCCGCTGAGATTAAACGTCTCTACGACGAGACAGGATATATGATTGATACGCATACGGGCGTCGCTTCCTGCGTATATAGAAAGTATGTGAAAGAAACAGAGGATACGGCTAAAACTGTAATCGCCTCCACGGCCAGCCCATATAAGTTCTCCAGAAGCGTTATGGAAGCAATTTTCGGAAGCGAAGAGGGCAAGGATGAATTTGAATTGATTGATGAGATGGAGAAAGCCTCCGGAGTTGCGGTTCCGGCTGCCATTGAAGAGATTAGGAATGCTGAGATCCGCCATAATATACAGTGCACATCCGAGACAATGGAGAGCACGGTGGCTGACATTCTGAAATAGGCGGATTGAAAATAATGCTAATTTTTTAACAGTCTTCCCAAAACCATAAATATGGTATATAATAAGAGAATGTAAGTGAGAAAAGCGACAAGGAGGTTCGTAATATGTTAGTAAATGCAAAGGACATGCTTCAGAAGGCGAAAGAAGGCAAGTACGCAGTTGGGCAGTTTAACATCAACAACCTGGAATGGACAAAGGCAGTATTACAGACCGCACAGGAACTGAATTCACCGGTTATCCTGGGCGTATCTGAGGGAGCCGGCAAATATATGGCCGGATTTAAGACTGTTGCTGATATGGTAAAGGCAATGATCGATGAACTTAAGATTACAGTTCCGGTAGCAATCCACTTAGACCATGGTACTTATGACGGCTGCATGAAATGTATCGAGGCCGGTTTTTCCTCCATCATGTTTGACGGCTCTCATTATCCAATCGACGAGAACGTTGAGAAGACAAAAGAACTCGTTCGTATCTGTGCTGAGAAAGGTTTATCACTTGAGGCAGAGGTTGGTTCCATTGGTGGTGAAGAAGACGGCGTTGTTGGAATGGGCGAGTGCGCAGATCCCGACGAATGTAAAGCAATTGCAGATCTTGGCGTAGATATGCTGGCGGCAGGAATCGGCAATATCCACGGCAAATATCCGGCAAACTGGCCGGGACTCAGCTTTGAGACCCTGGAAGCCGTAAAGAATAAGACAGGTGAAATGCCGTTAGTTCTCCACGGCGGTACCGGTATTCCGGAAGATATGATTAAGAGAGCAATTTCCCTTGGCGTAGCTAAGATTAATGTTAACACAGAGTGCCAGCTTGCTTTTGCGGATGCAACCCGTAAATACATCGAAGCAGGCAAGGATTTGGAAGGAAAGGGCTTTGATCCCCGTAAACTTCTTGCTCCCGGTACAGCAGCAATCAAGGAAACAGTTAAGACTAAGATGGAACTGTTCGGTTCTGTCGGCAAAGCCTGATTGTAATTTAATACGGAGTTTAACCGATGGCGGTGACAAGTGAGTTTTGGGACTTGTTTGTCATCGTTTAGAGCCGGCCTGCAGGTAATAAAGTTTCGGCATTTCGAAAGAATATTACTTACAGGCCGGCTCTGTTTTTAGATATTGATGAGAAATCCGCAGGATAAAAGTCCCGGAAGCTGCGCCACGGGAGATTTTTGCGGATTGTACTTTTTTCGTCATAGTAAGGGAGAAAACAATGAGTGACTTAATTAATGTGTCTGAAATTTTCGGAAAGAATGTTTTCAACGATACTGCAATGAAAGAGCGCCTTCCGAAAAGCGTTTATAAAAAACTGAAGCAGACCATAGAGAACGGAACAGAACTGGATCCGTCCATTGCGGATGTGGTAGCCCATGCAATGAAGGACTGGGCGATTGAGAGAGGAGCCACCCACTATTCCCACTGGTTCCAGCCGCTGACAGGAGTGACGGCCGAGAAACACGATGCCTTTATTTCAGTTCCGGATGCAGCCGGCCGCGTGATTATGGAATTTTCCGGTAAGGAATTGATCAAGGGAGAACCGGATGCTTCTTCTTTCCCATCGGGAGGCCTCCGTTCCACCTTTGAGGCCAGAGGATATACTACCTGGGACTGCACTTCCCCTGCCTTTTTACGGGAGGACACCTGGGGCGTGACTCTCTACATACCGACGGCTTTCTGTTCTTACAGGGGCGAAGCTCTTGACAAGAAGACGCCTCTTCTGCGTTCCATGCAGGCGATCAACGAACAGTCCCTGCGGATCATCCGCCTGTTTGGGAATACCACTTCGAAACGCGTCATTCCGTATGTCGGACCGGAGCAGGAGTATTTCCTGATTGATAAAGAGAAATATTTACAGAGGAAAGATTTGATTTATGCAAACAGGACTCTGTTTGGCGCTATGCCCCCGAAAGGGCAGGAGATGGACGACCATTATTTCGGAAGCATCCGTCCGCGTGTTGGCGCTTTTATGAAAGAAGTGAATGAGGAAATGTGGCGTCTCGGCGTCTGCGCCAAGACACAGCACAATGAGGCGGCACCGGCCCAGCATGAACTGGCTCCTGTTTATACGCAGGTGAATGTTGCAGTTGATCATAACCAGATGATGATGGAGGCATTAAAGAGGATTGCCGGCCATCACGGCCTTACCTGTCTCCTTCACGAAAAACCGTTTGCAGGAATCAACGGTTCCGGTAAACATAATAACTGGTCTCTGGCTACCGATGACGGAATTAACATGATGAATCCGGGTGAGACACCACATGAGAATATCCAGTTCCTTCTGGTACTGGCCTGCATCATGAAAGCGGTGGATGTCCATGCCGATCTGCTGAGAGAATCTACGGCGGTGCCGGGCAATGATCAGCGTCTGGGAGCGGCGGAAGCTCCGCCTGCAATCATTTCTATTTTCCTGGGTGAGCAGTTGGAGGATGTAATTGATCAGCTCTGCAGTACCGGATCTGCGGCACATTCCAAGCAGGGCGGAGTGTTGAAAACAGGAGTTGCAACGCTTCCGGATTTTGCCAAGGACGCCACGGACCGTAACAGGACTTCACCATTTGCCTTTACGGGCAATAAGTTCGAGTTCCGTATGGTAGGTTCCTCAGATTCCGTCTCTTCACCGAATGTCGTTTTAAACACGATTGTGGCGGAGGCATTTAAGGAGGCTGCGGATCAACTGGAAAAAGCGGAAGATTTTGACATGGCTGTCCATGATATGATTAAAGGCCTGTTCGCGGAGCACAGAAGGATTATTTTCAGCGGAAACGGGTACTCCGAGGAGTGGGTTCAGGAAGCTGAGAGCAGGGGACTCCCAAATCTGAGAGTGGGTATTGATTCTGTTTCGGCTTTAATTACTGATAAGGCGGTCGAACTGTTTGAACATTTCAGCGTTTATACGAAGGCGGAACTGGAATCCAGAGCCGAGATAGAGTATGAGTCTTATGCAAAGACAATTAATATAGAGGCAAAAACCATGATCGATATGGCCGGAAAGCAGATTATCCCTGCCGTCGTAGAATATACGACGCAGCTTGCAAAATCACTTTCCGCCGTCAGGGATGCCTGCCCGGAAGCAGATGTCAGTGTTCAGAAAGAGCTGATTTTAGAGACATCGGATCTTTTGTCGGAGATGAAGGTAGCGCTTTCCGCCCTTGAGAATGAGGCAAAGGCGGCAATGGAGATTCCGAACAGTAAAGAGCGGGCCTATTACTGCCTGGAGAACGTGACCGTAGCAATGAAGGCACTCAGAATACCGGCAGACAAACTGGAGATGATCGTGGATAAAGAACTCTGGCCTTTCCCGAGTTATGGGGATTTGATATTTGAGGTATAGGCTGCAAAAAGGCAGGAGTGATAGGGGATAAGAGTATCGGCGGCATATGCGGTTAATATGTCTATATGAGACTTCCTGGGGAGTATTAGGGAATATAGTATGGCGATAACCCGCAGGCTCCTCGGGCAGACTGCCGCCTTCAACAAAAAAACAGGGACTGTTTCCGGTGATGTATCACTGAAACGGTCCCTGTTTTTTTGTTATATTGTTTTGCAGCTATATTGTTTTACCATTATACGGAGTAGCTGTCTGAAGAAAATGCATGTTATCGTCCGGGGCCGGTGGTCAGTCCTGGACGGAGTCCGCCGCTGCTGCCGGATCCTGACGAACCGGAGGAACCCGAACTGCCGGGAGGCGTTGAGCTGTTACTTCCGGATGAGGAGCCGCCCGGTGCGGAGGAACCCCCTGTACTGGAAGAGCCGCCCGGAGCGGAGGAACCACCTGTACTGGAAGAGCCGCCCGGAGCGGAGGAACCACCTGTACTGGAAGAACCACCCGGCGCAAAAGAGCTGCCGCTGTTACTGCCGGAGCCGGAAGAGCTGCCCGGAGCAACTACATTGCTGTTATTTCCGGAAGAAGAACCGGCATTCGTCACATTGCCCGTCGGCCCTCCGGAGGTGCTTCCGGAGGAACCGGCCGGTGAACCGTTGTTTCCTGAACTGCCCGATGGTGAACTATTATTCCCGGCAGTTCCTCCCGGCGACTGGGTGGAATTGTTCGTCTGGTTGGAATTCTGAGAACCTGAAGAATTTTTCAAGTCATCCAGGTTAAACGAACTGTCGGCGAGTCCGCTCATATTGTTTGTTTCATTTTGACATACACCATTTTGATCAAAGGTATAATTTACGTTGTCAATCACACGAGAAACATTTTCTGTCATTTTACCCGTTTCCGGATCAAGATAATAGTATTTGCCGGAGAGGTTAATCCATCCCGTCTGCATATGGCCGTTCTGATTAAAATAGAACCAGGAACCATCTATTTTTCTCCATCCTCTTGTCATTCGTCCGGAGTTGGTGCTCATGTAATATTTGCTGCCGTTGCTGTCGCTCAGCCAGCCGCTCAGCATCTTTCCTTCATGCAGATAGTAGTATTCACCGTCAATCTGCTGCCAGCCCGACAACATCCGTCCGCTGCTGTCCAGATAGTACCAGGCATTGTCCACTTTCTGCCATCCGGTGCGCAGTTTGCCGTCGGTTCCGAAATAATACCAGTTATTGTCAATCTGCTGCCATCCTGTGTACATCTTACCGTCATTTGCAAGAAGATAACGGGCTCCTTCGATATCGGTCCATCCCCGGAGCAGTTCGCCGGTAGGATTAAAATAGTACCATGCATTGTCAATCTGGTACCAGCCCTTGGCCATGGAACCATCACTCTTGAGGTAATAGTAGGTGTCATTACCCACTTTCAGCCATTCGGTTACCATCGTTCCATCATTATTCAGATAGAACCACTTATTATTGTCCTGTATCCAGCCTGTGGCCATCGCTCCATCCGATTTAAAATAATACCATTTGGAGGTGGAGGCATCCTTGCGCCATCCTGTTATCATCTTACCGGTATTATCATTCAGGTAAAAATATTTGTCGTCAATATGGAGCCAACCCTTGTGCTGTGTGCCGTCTTCCTTCATATAGTACCAGCCGTTGCCGTCATTGATCCATCCTGTCTGTTTCTTATAATCGGAATAGTAATACCAGTTGTTGTTGATTTGGCGCCACTGTTTGGCAGGGATTAAGGTGGAAAAATCTTTGTAAGCAAAATTGATGTCCACATCACCGGAGATACCGGCTATGGTGCCCTGGTTTGTGGCCTGCCACATAGAGGCCTTGTTATATGTATGCTTAGTTTCATAGCGGGCAACCCATACGTCGTATGGGACTTTGCTCATATCAATCTTATTGGTAAGCCAGTAGTCATTGGCATAGAGCATCGGATAATAGCCAGCATCCTTTACCTTTTTGCAGAACGCGTTGATAATATCGCTGAGCTGGGACGGTGTAAGCGTGCTCATAACCGAAGCTTCCACATCAAATACGACTGGGTAGGAAATTGGATAATCCTTAATCAGATTAAGGACAAAATCAGCCTCCTCAACCGCCATATCGGTAGTGGTGGCATAGGAATAAATATATGCCCCAACCTTAAGGCCCGCCGCCGCTGCGGCATCTGCATTTGTCTTAAAAAATGGGTCCACAGCATTGTCATACCGTGTTCCGAGCATAACAAACTGAATGTCGTCATTTGCAACCGCAGTCCAGTCAATGGCCTGTTTCCAGTGTGAAACGTCGATACCTCTGGCCACGACTCCTGCAATGGAAGTTTCGTCGCTGCCGACATATACGCCATTATTTTTAGTCCAGGAAACGGCGGCCAGACTTTCTGATGCCGGAGCCAGACTCATCAGCCCGATCAGACAGGCAAGCCCCAGCGCCCGGATACGTTTCTTGTGTATCATAATACTCCTCCTCCTGTGTAAAACATACGGTAATCTGCGGGAAAGGCTCCCGGCAGATACTGTATCTGCTGCATTTATTATAACCTCTGCCGGATTCGGAAAAACCGATCTGGCGTTCCTGTATGATTTAACCCGGTTTTGGTAATTTTGGTAAAACGGAATTTAGCGCCCGAATTTCTGCGGTGGATGCAAAAGCGGTATGCGCAGGTATAATGTCCACATTATGGACATTATACCATATTTGCCTAATGAGTTTATAAATAATTTATTACAATTGGAGAAAAATGCTGTTTTAGGCTGGGAAAAGCCTGGATATTCTCTTGTAATACAACTTTGCATAGTGGTACATGACAATTGTATATTCGCCGAATTCCTCACCCTCCAGACTTTTAAAGACTGCCCAGAGACACCAGAGAAAGCCGCCAAGGGCTGCATAGGAGTAAGTGACGATTCTTTCCTCCGGAGAAGGGATTCGCTGCAGATAGAGCGCCAGGAGACGATCCAGTTCTTCCTCATTGTAATAGGAATAGATACTGCACATTGAAATATCAATCAGCGGATCGTGCATGGCTGCATACTCCCAGTCGATCAGGCGGACAGAACCGTCGGGAAGAAAGAGGAAATTATCGGCAACTGAGTCAATATGGGAGAGGCAGCACGGCCGGTCAAATTTCTCTACACGATCAAGCAGAGTATTCATCCAGCCCCTGACTTCATTATAATCTTCAAATAACAGCAGTTCGTGGTGATGGCAGAGTGCCTCATAAAAGTTAATCCGTTCCCTGAGGTTAAAATGATGCTCTACCTTCAGGTTTGATTGATGGAGTTTGCGCAGGACGTCCATGCAGGTGGCAATGTCATCCCAGTTTTTTGCATCCGCATTTCTGGACCCCTCATAAAACTTCGCAATCTTATATCCGTTTTCACCGTCAAAATAGATGATATGTTCAGTAATATCAAGAGGTTCAACAGCATGATAGGAGGCCTGCTCCTCTTTGCGGTTAATGAGCAGTTCGGTGCCTGGACCGGGAATGCGGCAGATATAATGTTCATTATTAACCTCAAACAGGAATGATTTATTAGTCATTCCGGATTTGAGACAGCGGATATTGCTGATTGCAGATTCCTTTACCTGGAACACCTGGGAGACGAGGCGCATTGCTTCATTATCAGAATGGTTTCTGTATTTGGGATCAAACAGACGAAGCTCCTCCAGGTTTTCAAACTCGTATACCTGATCGTCAGGCTGACAGTTCATGTAAAATTCGAGTTTATCAATATGGTTCAGTAAAACCTGTTCCCAGTAACACTGTTCGGTCCCGGGCCGGTTGTAGTCGGCCTCCAGCAGAGGAATAAAGGAATTGGAAAAGTCCCTGGACATAAAAGCCGGCCCATACATAACCCAGGAGTCCTGTCCTCCGATGACAACGGAGGTAACCTTTCCTTTTTTGTTGGAGCCGAGACACCATTCTGATGTGTTTCCCTCCATATAAACGGCAGAATACCAGGAGCCGCACTCGTAAGTGTGGAACATGTTATCACGGATCCAGTTGTCGGAGACAAGAAGGTACATATTCCGGCCTCGGAAAAGCTCCCTGGCCTGATAGACGGTGGCAAGGGTTCCTTTGGAAGTGTACTCAGGATTATAAAAAAGCTTTACATTATATTTATCAATCAG